>CAJBAP010000388.1 GCA_903950295.1 uncultured Rhodocyclaceae bacterium | reverse complement strand
GTGCAGATCTTCATTTCCTCGATACCGTCGAGCACGTCGAGCTTCATCACACACAGGCCGGAAACGCCGTTGATCTGGATCGCACGCTTCAACGCGGCGGCATCAAACCAACCGCAACGACGAGCACGCCCCGTCGTCGAACCAAATTCGTTGCCCTTGGTGGCCATGTGCTTGCCGACCGGATCCTGCTTGTCGATGGCATCGTAGAGTTCAGTCGGGAAGGGACCGCTGCCGACGCGCGTGGTATAGGCCTTGGTGATGCCGAGGATGTAGTGCAGCATGCTCGGGCCGACGCCGGCACCCGTCGAAGCGCCACCGGCGACGCAGTTCGAAGAGGTGACATACGGGTAGGTACCGTGATCGATGTCGAGCAGCGTACCCTGCGCACCCTCGAACAGGATGTTGGCGCCCGCCTTGTGCGCCTCGTAAAGCGAGCGCGGCACATCGGCGATCATCTTGGTCAGACGCGGGGCGATGGCCATGGCGCCATCGAGGGTCTTCTGAAAATCGACCACCTCGGCACCGAGATAGTTCTTCAAAACAAAGTTGTGGTAATCGAGCACCTCGACCAACTTTTCGGCAAAGCGCTTCGGCCGCAACAGATCCTGGACGCGCAAACCACGCCGCGCCACCTTGTCCTCATAAGCCGGGCCGATGCCGCGACCGGTGGTACCGATCTTCTTGGCACCCTTGGCCGCCTCGCGCGCGATGTCGAGCGCCTGATGGTAGGGCAGGATCAGTGGGCAAGCTTCGGAAATCCTCAAGCGCGGCTCGGCATCGACGCCGGCAGCCTTGAGTTCGTCGAGTTCCTTCATCAGGGCTTCGGGCGAGAGCACGACGCCGTTGCCGATATAACAGGTGACACCATCGCGCAGGATGCCCGATGGAACAAGATGCAACACCGTCTTGTGGCCGCCGATCACCAAGGTATGGCCGGCATTGTGGCCACCCTGGTAGCGCACTACGGCTTGTGCGTGGTCGGTGAGCCAGTCGACGATCTTGCCCTTGCCTTCGTCGCCCCATTGCGTGCCGATTACGACTACGTTCTTGGCCATGTCAGTTTTCCTCTAATGTTCAACTAAGGGTTCGATGATCCATTTTCCGTCGCGCAGCACTAGTTGGCGGTCGCAGCCGGCTTCGCGCCAACTTCCCACGTGGCCCGGTAGAGCAGCAACGACAATTTCCCCACCCGCACGCAGACGATCGACTTCGGCCTGCAATACGACATCTTCCGGCCACGGTGCCATGATGGCACCCGGCACCTGCTGTGGCAAAGCCAGACGCGTCAGCGCACGCAAGTCGAGCGAAAATCCGGTAGCAGGACGACCACGGCCGAAGCGCTCGCCGATTGAATCGTAGCGGCCACCCAAGGCCACCGCTGAGGGGCTGTCATCACAATAAGCGGCAAACACAACGCCACTGTGATAATTGTAGCCACGCAGGTCAGCCAGGTCGAAAGACAGCGGCAGATCAGACAACTCATCGGCCAAGCGTTGCAGTTCGCCCAATGCCCGCGTGATTGCGGGCAAAGCAGGCAAGCGCACGGCAGCATCATGCAAGACCTCCACGCCGCCATACATTTCAGGCAGAGCCAGCAATCCATCACGCACCCTAGCGGGCAGGTCGGCGGTCAGTTCGCGCAGGGCCGGCACATCTTTGGCCTGCAAGGCATCGAACAACTGCTGATCTACGCCCGGCGCCAACGCCATACTGGCAGTCAGTGCGCGAAAAATGCTGACATGGCCGAGATCGATGCGGCTGGGAGGCAGCTCAGCCAGTTGCAGCGCATGGGCCAGAAGACGGATGACTTCATGGTCGGCTTCAAGGCCGGCATGACCGTAAAGTTCCGCGCCGATCTGGAGCGGTTCACGCGTGGCCAGCAGGCCGGCGGGACGGGTATGCACAACACTACCGCAATAGCACAGGCGCGTAACGCCACGCCGGTTGAGCAAATGCGCGTCAATGCGTGAAACCTGTGGGGTGATGTCGGCCCGCAGGGCCAGCGTGCGTCCGGAAATCTGATCGACCAGCTTGAAGGTGCGCAAATTCAGATCCGCACCACTGCCGGTCAAAATTGCATCGGCAAATTCGAGCAGCGGCGGGGCTACCAGCTGGTAGCCGTGGCACGCAAAATCGTCCAGCAGGCGCCGGCGCAAATGCTCGACATGAGCGGCCTCGATCGGCAGCAGATCCTCGATGGCTTCGGGGAGCAACCAGGTGTGCATCAGGCTCATCCAAACACCATCAGCAACGCCAACCCGATCATGATCGCGGTCAGGCCAACGAAGCGCAATTGACCATCGGCCAGTTCGGTGGCACGGCGGAAAGTTTCACGCCAGATCCGTGGCGAAATGAACGGCAACAGACCTTCGATCACCAGCATCAGGGCAAACGCCAGCAGCAGGTTCGACATGGCAATTGTCGCGACTACTTGCTACCGGCGTTACCACCCTTGCCACCGCTCCTCAGATACTTGAAGAAGTCGGCACTCGGGTCGACCACCAGCAGATCGTTCTTGTGGCTGAAACTTTGGCGGTAGGCTTCGAGGCTGCGGTAGAAGGCATAGAACTCGGGGTTCTCACCGAAGGCCTTGCCATAAATGGCGGCCGCCTTGGCATCACCCTCGCCCTTGGTCTTCTGGGCATCGCGATAGGCTTCGGCGACGATTACCTCACGTTGCTTGTCGGCATCGGCGCGAATCTTTTCGGCCTCGGCAGCACCTTGCGAACGCAGTTCGTTGGCGACGCGCTTGCGCTCGGTTTCCATACGGCGATAAACCGACTCGGACACTTCGGGTGGCAGGTCAACACGTTTGAGGCGCACATCGACGATTTCGATGCCGATCGCACGCGCGTCAGCGTCGGCTTTTTTCTGCACATCCTCCATGATCTTGTCACGTACGCCCGAGACCACATCATGTACGGTGCGCTTGCCGAATTCCTCACGCAAGCCGGAGTTTACGGTCTGGGACAGGCGCGTACGCGCCAGCATCTCATCGCCACCTACCGAAATGTAGTATTGCTTCACATCGGCAATACGCCATTTGACGAAGGAATCGACCAGTACCGGTTTTTTCTCGGCCGTGAGGAAACGCTCGGGTTCTACCGAATCGAGCGTCAGGATGCGCCGATCGAAGAAACGCACGTTCTGGATCATTGGCCATTTGAACGACAGGCCCGGTTCCTTGATTACTTCCTTGATTTCACCAAGCTGAAAAACGAGTGCGTATTGACGTTGATCGACAGTAAACACCATTGCGCCAACCGTAACAAAGACGGCAAAAACCAGCGCCAGGACAAAGGGTAGTCGTTGCATCAGCGCTCTCCCCGCTCACGTGAGCCCAGCGAACCGCGCGTGCGAACATCACGGTTTTCCATGGCGGATGCCGGTGCGGATGGCCGGTCGGGAACAACCTCAGAGGCAGGCGTAACGACAGAGTTGGCAGTAGATTGCATCAGCTTGTCGAGCGGCAAGTACAGCAGATTGCCTGAACCCTTGGTGTCGACCAGCACCTTGCTGGTGTTGGCGTAAATTTGCTGCATGGTTTCGAGATAGAGACGCTGGCGCGTCACTTCCGGTGCCTTCGCGTACTCGGCATACAGTTTGGAGAAGCGCGAGGCCTCGCCTTCTGCAGTCGCGATCATGCGCGCCCGGTAGCCTTCGGATTCCTGCAGCAGGCGCGAAGCCGTACCGCGTGCCCGCGGAATCACGTCGTTGGCATAGGCCTCGCCTTCATTCTTCTGCCGCTCACGATCCTGCCCCGCCTTCACGGCATCGTCAAAGGCTGCCTGTACCTGTTCGGGCGGCTGGGTGCTCTGCATCGTCACCGCACGAATCTGCACGCCGGTTTCATAGCGATCGAGGTTTTCCTGCATCAATTTTTGCGTATTGGCGGCAATCACATCACGCCCTTCGTAAAGCACGAAGTCCATGCGGTTCTTGCCGACCACCTCGCGAATCGCCGTCTCGGCGGCCTGGGTCACGGCATCGTCCGGATGACGGTTCTTGAAGATGTAATCCTTGGGATCTTTCAGCAGATATTGCACGGCGAACTGCATGCTGACGATGTTCTCATCGTCTGTCAGCATCAGGGCTTCCTTGAGCACCTTGTTCTTTTCCGAGCCACGATAACCGATCTCGACTGTGCGCACGCCGGTCACATTGATGACCTCGTGCGTCTGAACCGGCCAGGGCAAGCGCCAGCGCAAACCAGGATCCGTCGTCTCGCTGAACTTGCCGAGCGTCAACACCACACCGCGCTGACTGGCATCGACAATATAGAAACCACTGGCAAACCAGACCACTGCGGCCAGGCCCAGCAGGAGACCGATACCGCCGCCAAACTGGCCGGGGGTCAGTGACGGGAAACTGGGCCCGCCACCGCCATCGTTGCCGCCATTGCCGGAGTTGTCGGGGCCGCCACGCTTCTTGCCGAAGGCGCCGGACAGGCGACGATTGAAGTCGCGCCAGAGCTCATCGAGGTCGGGCGGGCCTTGATTGTTACGACTGCCATTGCTACGGTTGCCACGCTCGGGGTCGTTACCCCAGCCGTGGTCATTGAGCGACATCAGAATGCCGGTGATCATGGGTTTCGTTATGGGATCGTGAGTTGTCAAATTCAATAGGCGCTGCGAGCTTGAGTGACATTTCCGCCAGCGCCGCTCTCAGCAGTTCGAGTCCGGCACCGGTACGGGCACTGACACGAACGCGGGCGATGTTATCACACTCATCCCGCTCGACTCCGGGCGTGGCGGCAATCAGATCGAGCTTGTTCCAGACGACGATTTGCGGGACAGCAGCGGCACCAATTTCTTCCAGCACCTCGGCCACCGCCTCCATCTGCTGCTCCCGGTCGGGGCTGGCCGCATCGACCACATGCAAGAGCAAATCGGCATGCACGGTTTCTTCCAGCGTGGCATGAAAGGCGGCCACGAGGGCATGCGGCAAATCACGGATGAAACCAACGGTATCCGAAATCACGATCTGGCAACCCGAGCGGCCATCCGCCAGATCGCAGGTCGGCACGTAGAGGCGGCGCGAGGTGGTATCCAGCGTGGCGAACAACTGGTTGGCGGTATAGGCGCCCGCCTTGGTCAGTGCATTGAACAGTGTGCTTTTGCCGGCGTTGGTATAGCCGACCAGCGACACCGACAGCACCTCACCGCGGCTGCGCTGTTTGCGCCGCACGGCGCGCTGACGCTCCAGCAATTTGAGTCGATCTTTCAGCAGGGCGACCCGTTTGCCGAGCAGGCGCCGATCCGTTTCCAGCTGTTTTTCACCGGGGCCGCGCAGTCCGATGCCCCCTTTCTGGCGCTCGAGGTGAGTCCATCCACGCACCAGGCGCGTCATCTGGTGTTCGAGTTGGGCCAATTCGACCTGCAGCTTGCCCTCGTGGCTCTTCGCGCGCAAGGCGAAGATGTCGAGAATTAGTGCGGTGCGATCAATGACCCGTCGCTCCAATGCCTTCTCGAGGTTACGCTGCTGCCCCGGTGACAGTTCGTGGTTGAACAGCACCAGGTCGGCACCCGTCTCGGTAGCGGCCGCGAGGATCTCCGTTACCTTGCCTTTACCGGCAAAGGTGGCCGGATCGGGCCGTCCACGGCGTGCCGTTAGCGTGGCGACCGGACGCGCGCCAGCACTGGTCGCCAACAATTCGAATTCGGATAATCGTTCGGCAAAATCGCCGTCGCCAAAATCCAACTGAACCAGCAGGGCATTCTCGCCGGCAGTTGGCCGTTCAAACATTGGCCAACCACCAACCTACCAGTGGAATCACTCCGGATCTGGTTCGGTACTAATGCTGACCGGGCGGGCGGGCACTACGGTGGAGATGGCGTGCTTGTAGACCATCTGGGTGACGGTATTCTTGAGCAGCACGACGTATTGATCGAAGGATTCGACCTGACCCTGCAGTTTGATGCCATTCACGAGATAGATGGAAACCGGAATATGCTCGCGACGCAGCGTGTTAAGAAAAGGGTCTTGTAGCATCTGCCCTTTGTTGCTCATGATGACCTCACAGGTTTATGGTTATTGGAAAACGGTCGGGAACTGTAGCTGATTTTTGCAGGGCTGACCAGCACGGATTCTGCTCAACTGCCGCCTAGCGCCTTGAAGAGGCTCGCCGCAGTGACGGCCAGAGCCCGGCTGGTCACTAGCACCAACTGCTGTGCCACAAAACACTCACGCTGGGCATCGAGAAGTTCCAGGTAGCCGGATACACCGGCGGTATGGCGCGCTTCGACGCGTTTGAGCCGTTCACCATGAGCGCTCGCTGCCGCCTCCAGTGCCTGCAACTGTTCGACGTAATATTTATTTGCCGAGAGAAGATCGGCCACCTCGCGGAAAGCCTGCTGAATGATCTTCTCGTACTCGGCAACGGCAATGTTCTTGCGCGCTTCGGCGAGATCAACGTTACCCTCGGCACGGCCGGCGTCGAACAGCGGCCATTTGAGTAGCGGCACAAAACTCCAGGCACTGCTGCCGCCACCGAACAAACCGGCCAGCGCGGGGCTGGCGCTGCCAGCCACGGCGGTCAGCACGATCTTCGGGAAAAAGGCCGCACGGGCAGCACCGATGTTGGCGTTGGCGGCGATCAGCTTCTGCTCTGCGGCAAGCACGTCGGGACGGCGCAACAACACGTCAGAGGGCAGGCCGACAGCGATTTCCGGCACGGCAGGAAAAGTCGGCGCTGGCGGGACGGCAGCAGACGCTCCCGCCGAGTTGATGGGGACGGCGGCACCTGTTTCGCTGCCGAGTATCAGGCGCAAGGCATTTTCAGCAGCGGCCCGTTGCCGTGCAAGGAGTGCCACGTCGGCACGCGCGTTCTGCCAGGTGCCATCGGCGGCAAGAAAATCGAGGTCGCCTGCGAGTCCGACGTCGCGTCGTTTCTCGATCAGATAACGGCTATCCGCCCGGCTTTTCACTGTGTCTTCAGCAAGGGTCAAACGCGCATCCAGGTCGATAAGGCTGTAATACGCTGACGCCACATCGGCAATCAGCGTCAACCGGAAGGCGCTTTGTGCGTATTCGCTGGCAAAAAAATTGGCACGTGCCGCTGCGTCCAAGCTTTGCACGCGTCCCCAGAAATCCAGCTCAAAGGCAGCAATACCAAGATTGGCATCGTAGCGGCGGCTGATCATCTCCCGGCCGGATGAGCTCAGGTCGCCAGGAATCCGAGCTGCCTGCTGCTGAAGATTGACATCCACGGCAGGAAAGCGCTCGGCCCGTGCGATACCGGCCAGGGCGCGGGCTTCGGCGACACGCGCCACGGCGATCCGCATGTCGCGGTTGTTTTCGAGAGCGGTGGCGATAAGTTGTTGCAAGTACGCATCGGTAAAAAAGCCGCGCCAGTCAGCGTCGACAACCAGTCTTGCCGTCCCGCCATCCGCTACGGCGAAGAGAGCGTTTTTTGCTCGACCGCCTTGTAGCGCAGTAGTTTCATCAGCGCCGACTTTTTCCGGCGTCGGCCAGGCGGCAGGCACCGGCGGCGCAGGACGCAGGTAGTCTGGCACCAGGGAGCAACCGGCCAGAGCAGTAGCGATTGCAAGAGCGATGGGCAAGCGCTTAGACATCGCGCTTCTCCTCATGATGGCGAGCGTGACCGGGGAAAATGCGCCGCACGACAACGAAAAATACCGGCACGAGAAATACCGCCAGCACCGTCGCGGTGATCATGCCGCCCATCACGCCGGTGCCGATGGCATGGCGGCTGTTGGCACCGGCGCCGGTTGATATCGCCAGCGGCAGCACCCCGAAGATGAAGGCGATCGAGGTCATCAGGATCGGGCGGAAACGCAGGCGGCAGGCTTCCAGCGTCGCCTCGATCAGTTCCATGCCCTGCTCCTGCAATTCGCGGGCGAATTCGATGATCAGGATGGCGTTCTTCGCCGACAAACCGATGATGGCGATCAGGCCGACTTTGAAATAGACATCGTTGGGCAGGCCACGCAGCGTCACCGCCAGCACCGCGCCGAAGATGCCGAGCGGCACCACCAGCATCACCGCGAAGGGGATCGACCAGCTCTCGTAAAGCGCAGCCAGGCAGAGGAAAACGACGATCAGAGAGACGGCGAACAGGAAGGGCGCCTGGGTGCCCGACTGGCGCTCCTCGAACGAGGTACCCGACCACTCGAAACCGACACCCGGCGGCAACTGCTGCGCCACTGCCTCCATCGCCGCCATCGCTTCGCCGGTCGAGCGGCCCGGCGCGGCACTGCCGGAGAGCTTCATCGACGGCAGGCCGTTATAGCGATCGAGCTTGGGCGCACCGAGAGTCCACTTCGCCGTGGCAATTTCTGCCAGCGGAATCATGTCGCCGCGCACGTTCTTCACCGGCAGGCGCATGATGTCTGCCGGTGTACGCCGCACGTCTTCCTCGGCCTGCATCTGCACGCGGAGGATGCGGCCCTGGCGCACGAAGTCGTTGATGTAGGCGGTGCCCAGTGTCGATTGCAGTGTTTCGTTGAGGTCGGCGAGATCGATGCCGAGCGCACGCGCCTTGAGACGATCGACATCGAGCAGCACCTGCGGGGCGGCTTCCTGCCCCTCGGGGCGCACGCCGATCAGGGCCGGTTGCTTGCCCGCCAGACCCAGCGCCATGTTGCGCGCCTCGAGCAGCTTTTCCCGACCCAGGCTGCCGCGGTCCTGCAGGCGGAAGTCGAAACCACCGACCGCCGCCAGTTCGGGAATCGGTGGTACGTTGATGGCGAAGATCATCGCCTGCTTGATGCGGAAGAAAGCCATGTTGGCGCGCTGCACCAGCGACTCGGCACTGCTTTCCTTGTTCGGCCGCTCGTCCCAGTCCTTCAGCCGCACAAAGGTGATGGCCGCATTCTGGCCACGGCCGAAGAAAGAGAAGCCGGCGACACCGATCACGTGCGCCACCTCCTTCTGGGCCAGATAGTGCTGCTCGACGGTCGAGAGCACCTCGAGCGTACGCTCACGCGTTGCACCCGGTGGCAACTGCACGATGCTGAGGAAGTAACCCTGGTCCTCACTGGGCAGGAAACTGCCCGGCAGCTTCATGAACAGCCAACCGGTGGCAGCGAGGATGGTCGCATAGACGATCAGCCAGCGGCCGGGGCGTCCCAGCATGCGGCGCGTACCGCCGATGTAGCGCTTTACGGTCGCAGCGAAGAAGCGGTTCCACCAGCCGAAGAAGCCGGTCGAGGGCAGAACGTCATCGCGGCCGGCCTCGTGCTTGAGCAGGGTCGCACACAGCGCCGGGGTCAGCGTCAGCGCCATCAGGGCCGAAAAGACCATGGTCAGCACCAGCGTCACGGCAAACTGGCGGTAGATGGCGCCGGTCGAGCCGCCGAAGAATGCCATCGGCACGAACACGGCGGACAACACGAGGGTGATGGCGATGATGGCGCCGAAGATCTGCCCCATCGCCTTGTAGGTCGCCTCGCGTGGGGCGAGTCCCTCCTCGCTCATGATGCGTTCGACGTTTTCGACCACGACGATGGCGTCATCAACAACGATGGCGATCGCCAGGACCATGGCGAACAGGGTCAGCACGTTGATCGAATAGCCCAGAATGTACAGGCCGATCAGCGCGCCGAACAGCGCCACCGGCACGACGATGGTCGGGATGAAGGTGGCGCGTACATTCTCGAGGAACAGGTACATCACCAGCACGACGAGGATCATCGCCTCGATCAACGTCTTCACCACTTCGCGGATCGAGATGTCGACGAAGGTCGAGGTATCGTAGGGCACCATCCAGTCGATGCCCTTGGGGAAATACTGCGCCTGCCGGGCCATGGTTTCCTTGACCGCCCTGGCGGTGTCGAGCGCGTTGGCTCCCGGCGACATGCGCACGGCGATGGCGGCGGTCGGCTGGCCATCGACACGTGCCGCGATCGAGTAATCCTGCGCACCGAGTTCGACACGGGCGATGTCCTTCACGCGCACGGTCGCGCCGCGCACGTCGCTCCTGATGATGATGTCGCCGAACTCCTGCGGCGTCGTCAGGCGGCCGCGCGTCACGATGGTCGCGGCATATTCCTGCCCGGGCACGGCG
>CAJBAP010000387.1 GCA_903950295.1 uncultured Rhodocyclaceae bacterium | reverse complement strand
TACCGGCATCCTGCGGGCGGTCTGGCTGTCGCTGGCCGAAATCGAAGCCTGTGTCGAGCGTCATCGCAGTCCGCTGGTGTTGCAGTGCATCCGCGATTACCTCGCCGGGCGGCGCTTTCCGCTCGACCTGATTTGCAGTTTCTGACAACGCCATGACCAAAGCGAGCAGGGTTGTTGTTGGCTTGTCGGGCGGCGTCGATTCATCGGTTGCCGCACTGTTGCTCAAGCGCCTGGGTTACGAGGTCATCGGCCTGTTCATGAAGAACTGGGAGGGCGATGATACGGAGGATTACTGTTCGTCGCGCCAGGATCTTATCGACGCGACTGCTGCGGCTGACGTCATCGGTATCGAACTCGAGGCTGTCAATTTTGCCGAGGAATATCGCGAGCGGGTATTCGCCAACTTTCTCGCCGAATACCAGGCCGGCCGAACCCCCAATCCTGATGTGCTGTGCAATTCAGAGATCAAGTTCAAGGCTTTCCTCGAACATGCCATGCGTCTGGGCGCCGACAAGATTGCCACCGGTCATTACGCACAGGTGCGGGAGTTTCTTGGCGAATACCAGCTCATGAAAGCCGAAGACGGCACCAAGGACCAGAGTTATTTTCTCTATCGCCTCAACCAGGCGCAACTGGCGAAGACGCTGTTCCCGGTCGGCCATCTCTACAAGCGCGAGGTGAGAAAGATCGCTGCCGAGGCCGGCCTGCCCAACCATGCCAAGAAAGACTCGACCGGCATCTGCTTCATCGGTGAGCGGCCGTTTCGTGAATTTCTCGCCCGCTACCTGCCGAAGCAACCGGGCGAATTGCGCCGCCTGGATGACGAGCGGGTGATCGGCCAGCACCAGGGACTGATGTACTACACGCTGGGCCAGCGTGAGGGACTCGGCATCGGCGGGGTGAAAGGTGCGCCCGAGGAGCCGTGGTTCGTGGCCGCGAAGGATATGGAAAAGAACGTGCTCTATGCCGTGCAGGGCCACGACCATCCGGCCCTGCTGCGCGACCGACTGACGGCCAGTCAGCTGTCGTGGATATCGGCGCACGCGCCACGCACGCACTGGGTCTATGCCGGCAAGACGCGTTACCGCATGCCGGATGCGGCCTGTGACATCGAAACACTGACCGCTGATTGCTGCGAGCTTGCATTTGCTGCTCCGCAGTGGGCCGTGACGCCGGGGCAATCCGTCGTGCTCTACGAGAGCATGGTGTGCCTGGGCGGCGGCATAATTTTATAAACCTTTGACGATGGCTACCGACATGAACACTCCCAACCTTGACACCCAGAACCTCGGCGCCCTGACGGCACTTTCCCCGTTGGATGGCCGCTATGCCGCCAAGGTTGAGCCGCTGCGCGCCCACTTCTCGGAATTTGGCCTGATCCGTAACCGTATCCGTGTCGAGATCGAGTGGCTGAAGGCACTGGCCGCCGCATCCGAGATTGCCGAAGTACCCGCGTTCTCCAAAGACACCATTGCCGAACTCGATCTGGTGATCTCAGGTTTCGCCGTGTCGGATGCCGACGCGGTCAAGAAGATCGAGGCCACGACCAACCACGACGTCAAGGCCGTCGAATACTGGCTCAAGGAACGTTTCAAGAACAACGCCGAGGTGATGCGTGTCACCGAGTTCATCCACTTCGGCTGCACGTCGGAGGACATCAACAATACTTCCCATGCGCTGATGCTCAATGACGCCCGTGCCCAGATTCTGCTGCCGGGACTCGACCGTGTGATTGAACGCTTCCGCACCCTGGCGCATGACCTGGCCGAGTTGCCGCTACTGGCTCGCACCCACGGCCAGCCGGCCACGCCGACCACGCTGGGCAAGGAAATGGCTAATATCGCGGCACGGCTGATCCGTGCCCGCGCCCGCATTGCCGATGTGGCGATGATGGCAAAATTCAATGGTGCAGTCGGCAACTACAACGCCCACCTTGCCGCTTATCCAGAAATCGACTGGGAAGCTTTTGCCCGCCGCTTCATCGAGTCACTGGGGCTGGCATTCAATCCCTACACCATCCAGATCGAGCCGCACGATGCCATGGCCGAACTGTTCGATGCCATCGCGCGCTGCAATACCATCCTGATCGATGCCGACCGCGACATCTGGCAATACATCGCAATGGGTTACTTCAAGCAGAAGACCAAGGCCGGTGAAATCGGTTC
>CAJBAP010000386.1 GCA_903950295.1 uncultured Rhodocyclaceae bacterium | reverse complement strand
TCACGCCGTTGCGTGACATGGCGCGATGTACCGGGCTTGCGCCGGTCGAGTTCGCTCTGGATGTCAGCTTCGGCAAGCGCCAGTCCCGGAGGACAGCCATCCACCACACAGCCGATCGCGGGACCATGGGATTCGCCAAATGATGTCACGCTGAAAAGCGTTCCTATGGTATTGCCCGACATGAAAATGCCTTTGAAATATTGTCGAAACGAGTTTACCATGCCGTAAACAACAAACTCGGAGGGGAGCCAGAGACTCTGCCTCGGGAAACCCTGCCAACGGAGGATGGAGTCCATGCAATCAGGCCGTCGCCGCGCCCTGCAGTCGCTTTTGGGCACCCTGATTCTTCCCCGCTTGGGGTTTGCCCAACAGAACAATCCGACCAGCACCGGCAGTGAGACAGTCATCCGGCTCAATCTCCCGGGCCCCGGCTCTCTCCCCTTTCTGCCACTGGAACTCATTCCTGCCTTGGGTTTCGACCGCGAGATGGGCGCGCACCTGCTGTTGCGCTACCACCCCAGCGGTATCCGCGCGCTGGAAGACGTTCTGGCTGGTAATGCCGAATTTGCCGCACTGGGCTTCCCGACTCTGCCAGTGCTGCATGCCAAGGGCAAGAATGCCGTCGCCATCGCCCCGATCTCTGGCGTCCAGCATACTTTCCACCTGATGGTACGCAAGGATCTGGCCAAGCAGATTACCCGAATCCCGGATCTCAAGGGGCGCACCATCGGTGCCTCTACCGGCAGCCCGAACAGCAAAACTTACATGCAGATGGTTGTCGAAATTCTCATGGCCGCTCATGGCATTGGCAACCAGCAGGTACGCTGGCTGCCCACCGGGCAGAGCTGGGAAAGCATCAGTGGCGCATTCATCAGCAAGGCGGCGGATGCCATTTTCTGCGAACAACCTTTCCCGAACCGGCTGATGCGTACCGGATTGGGCGTTTCACTGCTCGACTTGAGCGACACGCGCACACACGCCGGCATTGTCGGCGTCGATGCCCTGCGCAGCGTCATCGCCACCAGTCGCACGCTGCTCAATCAACCGGAAGGACAACACAAAGCCGACCTGATGGTACGCATGCTGCGGCGTACTTTGGTCTGGCTACAGGCCTCAACGCCGGAAACAGTGGCCCAGCAGGCAAATGTGCGTTCCGTCGAGGAACGGGAAGAGATTGCCGCACTGCTCAAGAAGACCCCCGCCATCTACAGCACCGATGCACGCTTCATCGCCAAGCAAATTCAGGATACCGATCCATTTCTCCGCGCCGCTCAAGGAGAAATGAAACTGGCACCAGCAATCAGTCTGGTGGATGACCGCTGGGCCGGAAAGAAGTAATGACAAGCCCGCCATCCCAGCAAAAACGCCAGACGATAAGGCATCAGGCACTGGTCCGGCTGGCGAGCGTCATGGTCATCCTTGTCGTCGGCATTTCGCTGATCGGCGCCAATGCCTTCTACACCCGCCAGCAGCGCGAAATCGCGCAAAAACTGGAGGTCACGCGTAGCTTCTACGCAGAAACCCTGCCGCGCCTTGAAGCGCGCTGGGTGAGCCTGGCCGAACAAACCCGTTCGCGCATCGAATTCACCCGCATCCTTGAAGAGCAAGCCGACCTGCGTTGGGCCAAGCTCAACACCTTCCTCACCGCACAATGGGAATTCCTCGATTTCTCGAACCTGCTGCTGCTTTCCCCGCAAGGTGAGCCGCTCTACCGTTACGGCAGTGAGGCGGCCAATTTACCAACAACCACCGATGCGATCAGCGCCGGCTGGCACTTTGCCAGCGGCACGCAGGAACTTTATCGGGTCATCCAGATCCCCATCTGGCTTGGCAATGAGGGCCAAGGGTCGCTCGTGCTGTTCAAAACTTTCAATACCGGTACCTTGCAAGACTTATTGACACCGGAAACGCACCTGCACATTTTCGGCTTTGACAGGCTGATTGCCAGTTCGAATCAATTTACGCTCCTCGATGGCTTCCCCGGCCAAGAAGGCTTGCACAAGGATGCGGTGCCCCCTGTGATTCAAATTGACCTGCGTTGGCCGCACGCCAGCCCGCTGGCGCCAACACTGGTGATCCATCGCGAATTCAAGGACAGTATTGCGCTAACTGAATTCATGCTGCGTCCGCTGGCCGCGATCTGCATGGTAGCGATCATGCTTTGGCTCGGCCTGGGGCGCTGGCTGACAAGCTCGGTACAACGCATCGAATCGCTCGAGATCGCGACGCGCCTGTATGCCGAAGGCGGCTCAGTCGAGGATGCCGCCCGCATTCTGCGCCCCGCCCATGCCAGACACGACGAAATCGACGATGTCGCCGATACCCTGGAAAACATGATGCTACGCGTGCATGAACGTGACATCGAGCAACGCACCTACCTGGAAACGCTCGCCATGCTCGAGGAGGCCGTGCTCGAACTGGATTGCGAAGGGCGCGTGTTGCATGCCAGCCCCGGCTGGTATCGGCTGACCCATTGTGCCGATAACCTGAAAGGCATATCGATCACCGAATTCATTCATCAGGATGATGTCGATGCGATGCGCAGTCTCTGCGATATTTTCAGGCGGCGCGAAAAAGAACAAGCCCAGCTGCGGCTACGGCTGCGCAACGACACCGGCGCCGAACAATGGGCAGAATGTCGCCTGATCGCGCAGTTTGCTGTCGATGGCAAGCTGAGCGGCATCCGGGGCGTGTTGCGTGATATCACGCAAACCTACATGCACGAGAAGCAGATCACGCACATGGCACTACATGATGCGCTAACCGATCTGCCCAACCGGGTCCTGCTGGAAGACCGCATCAAGATCGCCACGCGCATGGCCAGCCGCAGTGAGCAACGGGTCGCGGTCTGCTTCATCGATCTTGACCACTTCAAGAAAATCAACGACAGCCTCGGTCACAAGGCCGGTGACCGCTTGCTGATCTCTTTTTCTAGCACCTTGCGCAGCCAGTTACGCGCAGGTGACACGCTGGCACGCTGGGGCGGCGATGAGTTTGTGCTGTTGCTGCCGGAACTCACTGGCGAAGAAGATGCACGACTGGTAGCCCGCAAGATCGAGGACGCACTAAAGCAACCGATCCGGCTCGACGACGCAGAGTACACCGTCACCTTCAGTATGGGCGTCGCCCTGTATCCCGACGATGCACTCGACCCCGAAGGACTGCTCTCCCACGCCGACCGCGCCATGTTCTACGCCAAGACCCAGGGGCGCAACCAGACCTGTTTCTTCGGGGAAGTTGCCGACAAGGGCGGCGGCAAACGCGAGCTCTACATCCAGAACAAGCTGGTCGAAGCAGTGGCGGCCAAGCGCATCGAAGCATGGTTCCAGCCTATCGTCACGGCAGATGGTGGGGAGTGCCAGGTGGTCGAAGTACTGGCGCGCTGGCACGACAGCGAATTTGGCTGGGTCGGCCCGGCCACTTTTATTCCCATTGCCGAAAGCACCGGTGTAATACGCGAACTCGGCCACCAGATCTGGCTGCAAGCACTTGATGCCCTGGTGGCATGGCGCGAACGTGGCCATGCGGTGCGTGTCGCCATCAACGTCTCCAAGCGGCAATTGTTTTCCGGCCTATTCTCAGAGCAACTCGTCGGCGAACTGGCGAGCAATGGCCTGAGCCCGGACGAGGTCATCATCGAGGTCACTGAAAGCGTGGCCCTGCTCGATGTCGCTCATGCTTCCGAACACCTCGAGGCACTGCACCAGATCGGCTTTCACATCGCCATCGATGATTTCGGCACCGGCTACTCGGCACTTTCGCAACTACATGAAATGCCGGTGGACGAACTCAAGATCGACATCTCTTTCGTGCGCCGCATCCACGAGCCGGCGGGCTATTCGATGGTGCAGGCCATCATCCATCTGGCCAAGGCCCTTGGGCTCAAGACCATCGCGGAGGGCGTCGAAGACGAGGCGACGGCCACCCTGCTGAAAACACTGGGGGCGGATTACCTGCAGGGCTACCACTTTGCCAAGCCCATGCCACGCGCCGAATTCGAAGCCTGGTTGTTCGGCAAGAACTGAAATATCACTCGCGTCCTGCCGTCCCGCCAGCGCCGACTTTTTTAGTCTTGCACTGCGCGACGTACCACGTCTTCGCCAATAAAAATGGCTTCAGGATTTTTCCGCCGCAGGCTCCTGCCCTTCGGGCCAGTCACGGATATACGCCTTGAGCATGCGATTCTCGAAGCTTTGCTCTTCCAGCACGGCTTTGGCCACGTCATGAAACGAGATTACGCCGAGGAGCGTGTAACCATCCATGACCGGCAGGTAGCGCATGTGCTCGCTCACCATCAGGCGCCGCAGTTGATCGACGTCCATGAACGGGTCGGCGGTGCGCGGATCTTTCACCATCACGTCACGCACCAGCGAACTGCCCCAGTCTGCACCTGCACCATTAAGTGCGCGCATCACTTCACGAAAAGTGAGCATGCCCACCATGCGACCGCCCTCGAAACACACCAGCGAACCGACATCCTGCTCGCTCATCACGGCCACGGCTTCCGCCAGCTTCTTGTCCGGGGCGATGGTGTACAGCACCGTGCCCTTGACGTCGAGAATTTCCCTGATTTGCATGGCGTTGTCTCCTCGTGAATCCCGCCCACCGACGGTTCGGGCGATCTTATTTCAAGTTACGCCACAAATAAAGTACTTCTATCGAGACAGAAGTATTTCAGCGTTCGAGCAATGCGCGCTTGCCGGGTCGGCCACGCCATTCATCCGCATCCGCCGGCGGTTCCTTGCGCTCGATGATGGCTGGCCATTGTTTGGCCAACTCGGCATTCAGCGCAATCATCTCGCGCTGATCCGTCGGCACATCATCCTCGGCGAAGATCGCCTCCGACGGGCACTCCGGCACGCACAGGGTGCAATCGATACACTCGTCGGGATCAATCACCAGAAAGTTCGGTCCCTCGCGGAAGCAATCGACCGGGCAGACATCAACGCAATCGGTGTATTTGCACTTGATGCAGTTTTCGGTCACGACATAAGTCATTTTTTCAATCCTTGTCCACGTAGGGATTTTTGGTGATCTTGAACTGGATGCGCAGTGGTGTGCCCTGGAGCTTGAAGGTCTCGACATAAACATGCTCAAGGTAGCGCACATAGGCGGGCGGCACATGCTCGAGTGCATTGCCGTGGATGACGACGATCGGCGGGTTGCTGCCACCCTGATGGGCGTAGCGTAGTTTCGGCCGCACGTTGCCATGCCGCGGTGGCGCCTGCTTCTGCACGGCATCGAGCAACACGCGGGTGAGCTTGGGCGTGGTCAACTTGGCCATCGCCGCGGCGTAGGCCTTGTCGACCGATTGCATGACGCCGCTGACGCCCTGACCGTTCAACGCCGAGATGTAATGCACGCGCGCGAACCCCAGGAAGTTGAGCTTGCGTGTGATGTCCTGCTTGACCTGCTCGCGGTGATATTGGTCAATGGCATCCCATTTGTTCACCGCCAACACCATCGCACGACCGGCCTCGATGCAGAACCCGGCAATGTGCGCATCCTGATCGGAAATGTCCTGACTCGCATCAACCATCAGCACAACGACGTTTGCAGCTTCAATAGCCTGCAGCGTTTTGACCACCGAAAATTTTTCGATGGTCTCGAATACGCGCCCCTTGCGGCGCAGGCCGGCGGTATCGATCAGCGTGTAGTTTTTCCCGTTCTTCTCGAACGGCGTGGCGATGGCATCACGCGTGGTACCCGGCATGTCGAAGGCGATCATGCGCTCTTCGCCAAGCAGGGTGTTGACGAGGGTGCTCTTGCCGACGTTGGGGCGCCCTGCAATGGCGACGCGCGGGCCACCGGAATTGTCGACTTCAGTCTCCTCTGCCGGAAAATCTGCCAGTGCAAATTCGAGTAGCTCGCGCACACCTTCACCGTGCGCAGACGAGATGACACGCGGCTCACCGCAGCCAAGTTCGTGGAATTCCGCCGCAACTACATCACGGTTCATGCCTTCGGCCTTGTTGACGACGAGGTGCAACGGTCGACCGGTGCGGCGCAACAGTTCGGCGATTACCATGTCCTGCGGTGCGAGCCCCGTGCGGCAATCAACCAGAAACAGCAGCACATCAGCCTCGGCGATGGCCGCCTCGGCCTGGCGTGCCATTTCATGCACGATACCGTCCTTGGCCTGCGGTTCGAAACCACCAGTATCAATGACGAGAAACGGTCGATTGCCCAGCCGACCATGACCGTAGTGACGATCACGCGTCAAGCCCGGTTGGTCGGCGACCAAGGCGTCACGCGATTTTGTCAGTCGATTGAACAGGGTAGACTTGCCGACGTTGGGTCGGCCGACCAGTGCGATTGTGGGAAGCATTATTTGGTCGTCAGGGCGTGGATGGCGCCATTCTTCGTCTGCACGAGGAAATCCTCACCCAGGCGACGCGGCGCGGCGACAATCGCCGATCCATCTGTGGTCACACGGGCAACGAAGGATCCATCCTCGTCGGACAGCAAATGAACCACCCCTTGAAAGTCGGCGACAGCAACACGGCGACCGATGGCCAGCGGGCGTGTCAGGCTGCGCATGAGCAGACTATCCTGCTTCCAGATACTGGCGCCGCTGTTGCGGTCGAAGGCATGCACGGCACCTTTCTCGTCACTGACATAAAGGTAGCGGTTGCCGATGTCGAGACCGGCCGTCGATGAAATATCGCGCGCCCATTGCTGGTTACCGTTAGCTGCATCGAAGCAGGCCACACGCCCTTGATAAGCGACGGCACAGACCGAGCGTCCTTCGACCACCGGATCGCTGGCGATATCCGCAATCCGCTCCAGTTCTGTCGCCCCACGCGGCAGGGCAACCGTGGCCTCCCAAAGTGCCGCGCCATTTTTTGGTGACACAGCGACCAGCTTGCCGCCGGGGAAACCTGCGTAGATTGCCCTGTCAGTCACGGTAACGCCAACGTTGGAGCGTAGCGCCAGTGCCGGCGTGCTGCGTTGATAGACCCAACGGCGCTTGCCATCGGCGGCATCGAAACCGAAGATGCGCGCGTCACCGCTACGTACCACGACGAGATCGCGAGACACGGCCGGCGCAGAGAGAATTTCGGAGCTGGCACGGGTTTGCCAGGCCGGCTTGCCGTCGGCGGCATGAAAAACCAACACCTCGCCCTTGGACGTCCCCACCACCACCAACTTGTCATCGGCACCGACGCCACCGGATATCGACTGTCCGACGCTGATGCGCCAAACCTGCCGCCCGCCATCAAGACGAGTCAATGTTCCGTCACGCGCAGCCGCGTAGACGCTCTCACCGACCACGGCAGGCGTAAGAGCAAACTCGCCGGCGCTACCGATGCCGTACTGCCAAAGGCTCTTCAACTCCGCACTCGACTGGATCGGGGTGAGTTCCGCCGGCTTGATCTTCGGAGCGGATTTGCTGAACGGATTCAAGGTATCGATCGTGGAACTGACGGTCGAGCAACCCGCCAGCGCCAGAGAGGCACAGCAGAGCAATGCGGTGCGCATGATCGCGAATCTTCTCTCAAGAAACACGTCGGGCCGCCCCAAGTGTTTCTTGGCCCCTTGAGGGGAGGACGCAGCAAAGCTGTGTCTGCGGGGTGGACTCATAACTGCCCTCCAGCAGCATCGCGCTTGGCCTGCAGTATGTCGGCATAGGGGCCCGCAGGCATTCCCGCCGCCTTGCGAGTTTCCTCAAATTGTTTGTACGCTTCCACATAGGCAATACGCGCCTCGGCGGCTTTGCCCTGCGCCATGAGAACGTCACCGCGCACTTCAAGATAGCGCGCCATGAAACTCGGCGCTGGCGGGACGGCGAGCTGCTTCAGCGCCCCGTCAAAGTTTTTCTCTTCAGCCAGCGCAATGGCCTGCCGCAGCCGCGCCAGATCGCGCAAGCCGGGATCCTTGGCGTTTTCTGCCACCCAACCGAATTGCGCCTGCGCCGACTTGAGATCACCCGCTTCGACCAACACCTTGGCCGACAGCATCCCTGCCAGACTGGCGTAGGACGTGTTCCCATATTTGTCGATCAACTCACCCGCAATCAGGCGCACACGTTTGACATCCTGCTGTTCCAGTGCCTGCTGGAGTCCACCGTAGAGTTGCGCAGCCTGGTTCGATTGGCTGCGCTGCCACCAGTTCCATCCCTGCCAACCCACCACGCCGATGGCGAGGGCCACGATCACCGCCGTAATCATCGTACCGTGGAGTTTCCACCAGGTTTTCAGTTCTTCAATTTGTTCCTGCTCTTCCAGATCGTAGGTTGCCATCGTCTATTCCTCGGTTAATTCGTCATCTGCGCCGTAGAGCCAGTCGCCCACACGGTCAGCCAGTTCGTCGAGCGGCACACGCTGCTGTTCAGCTTCTGCGCGCAATGGTTTGAGTGTCACGGCGTCCGCAGCAGCCTCGTCTTCGCCGATGATCACCGCCAGTTGTGCGCCCGAAGCATCGGCTCGCTTGAACTGGGATTTGAAACTGCCACCGCCCATGTGCGTAAACACGGCGTAGCCCGTATTGCGCAGCATCTCGGCGGCACGAAAAGCCAGTCGCTGCCCAGCCTCGCCCTGATGCACCACATACACATCGGGCACTGGTGCATCGATGCCACCCCCCTGCGCTTCGAGCAAAGCCAGCAGTCGCTCGACCCCCATGGCGAATCCGCAGGCCGGCGCAGGCTTGCCACCCAGTTGCTCGACCAGGCCATCATAACGACCGCCGGCGCACACCGTGCCCTGCGCGCCCAGCGCCTCGGTTACCCACTCGAACACGGTGAGGTTGTAATAATCGAGCCCGCGCACCAAACGCGGGTTGATGCGGTAGGGAATCACCGCATCCTTGAGCAGTTGTTGGACGCCCTCAAAATGCTTGAGCGATGCCTCGCCGAGAAAGTCGATCAGCTTCGGCGCACCCTCGACCAGCACCTGCATCGCCGGATTCTTGGTATCCAGGATACGCAATGGATTGGTATGCAGGCGGCGGCGCGCTTCCTCATCCAGCTGGTCGGCGTGGCTTTCCAGATAGGCGATCAGTGCGGTGCGGTGCTGCGCACGTTCCTCGGGTTGGCCGAGCGAATTGATTTCAAGCTTGATGTTGCCGTCACCATTCAGCCCGAGGTCGTCCCACAGCCGCGCGCACATGATGATCTGTTCGGCATCGATATCCGGCCCCGGCAAGCCCAGCGCCTCGATGCCAAACTGATGAAACTGGCGGTAACGACCCTTCTGCGGACGCTCGTGGCGGAACATCGGCCCCATGTACCACAAGCGCTTCGGTCCGTCATACAGAAGATTGTGCTGCAGCACGGCGCGCACACAGGAAGCCGTGCCCTCAGGACGCAATGTGAGCTGTTCGCCGTTGAGACTATCGGTGAAGGAATACATTTCCTTCTCGACGATGTCGGTGACAGCACCGATGGCACGCGCAAACAGCGGTGTCGGCTCGACCAGCGGCATGCGGATCGGCCGGTAACCGTAGGCGCCGAGCCAGTCGCGCACGAGTTCCTCGAAGGCTTCCCAGCGCTCGGCGTCGGCGGGCAGGATGTCGTTCATCCCGCGGATGGCTTGCAGTGTCTGGCTCATGAATCTGAATGAAAGGGGGGGTACTTTTTCTCGACGTAGGCGTCGATAAGCGTGCGAAATTCTGCGGCGATTTTTTCGCCACGCAGGGTGGTGACGCGCTCGCCGTCGGCATAAACGGGCGCGACAGGTTCTTCGCCGGTGCCGGGCAAGGAGATGCCGAGATTGGCATGCTTGCTCTCGCCGGGGCCGTTCACCACGCACCCCATCACCGCCAGCGTCATGTTCTCGACACCATTGTGTCGCAACTTCCACTCGGGCATGCGCGCACGCACGTAAGTCTGGATGTCCTGCGCGAGCTCCTGGAATACAGTGCTGGTAGTGCGGCCACAACCGGGACAAGCCACCACCATCGGCACAAAAGCGCGCAACCCCATGGTCTGCAGGATCTCCTGTGCGACGACAACCTCGCGTGTGCGTTCGCCACCGGGTTCGGGCGTCAGAGAAATTCGGATGGTGTCGCCGATGCCCTCCTGCAACAGAACCGCCAGCGCAGCCGTCGAGGCGACGATGCCCTTGCTGCCCAGACCCGCTTCCGTCAAACCAAGATGGAGCGGATAGTCACAGCGCGCGGCGAGCTCACGATAAATGGCAATCAGATCCTGCACACCGGAAACCTTGCACGAGAGAATGATCGCATCGCCCGGCAAACCGAGCGTCTCGGCCTGTGCCGCGGACTCGAGCGCCGAAGCGACCATCGCCTCATGCATCAGTCCAGTGGCATCCTTCGGCTCGGGCCGCCGGGCATTTTCGTCCATCAGTCGTGCCAGCAAGGCCTGATCAAGGCTGCCCCAGTTGACACCGATGCGCACTGGTTTTTGGTACTTGCAGGCAAAGTCGATCAGGCTGGCGAACTGCCCATCCCGGCGTGAGCCTTTGCCGACGTTACCCGGATTGATACGCAACTTGTCCAGCGCCGCAGCGCATTCCGGCACCTCGGCAAGCAACTTGTGGCCGTTGAAATGAAAGTCGCCGACCAGCGGGACATCGAGATTCAACTGTGCCAACCGCTCCTTGATCTTCGGCACGGCGCTCGCAGCCTCGCGGGTATTGACGGTAACGCGGACGATCTCGGAGCCGGCGCGATACAGTTCGGCCACCTGCTGGGCGGTAGCGAATACGTCAGCGGTGTCGGTGTTGGTCATCGACTGGACCACGACCGGTGCCGTCCCGCCAACGCCGACTTTTCCAACCATCACGCGGCGCGTCTGCCGACGCGTCGGTGCTGCTGTAGCGGGAGCGGGCATCAGTCGAGTTTCAGGCGCGCCACATCGGCACGCGTATAAGGTGCCAGGTCGATCACTCGCTCACCATAGGTCAACTTGACCTTCTCGGCATTGCCAACAACGATCTCGAACGGCGGCCGACCACTCAGGCTCAGCTGACTACCCGCAGGATTTTCACCGGAATGCAACTTCTGCCCGGCGGCATCAGTCACCTCGAGCCAAGAGCGACCATTGAAGGAAAATAGCAACATGGGGCCGGCATTGTTGAGCGGGGCATTATTCACTGGGGTCAGCACGGCGGCATCACTCTGCTGAGGCTCGGCTGTAACCGCAGGAACCGGGACAGGAGACGGCGTAGTCGGACGCTCACTGCTGCTGGTCATGCCAGCACCTGGTTTGGTCGAAGCGGGGCCAAAGAAGTGCCACAAGCCGAGCAGCGTGGCCGCCAGGCTGATGACGATGACGACGGAAACCACCGGGGTATATTGCCTAAACCCGCCAGCCTCGCTGGCGGTGCCCATGTTTTCAGGCGGGCGCACATCCGCCGGAGCGGTCGGGGAACGCTCGTCGAGCAGGCGCAACAGACTCTCGGGATCGAGCTTGAGAAACCTTGCATAGCTGCGCACAAAACCACGCACGATGGTGTTGCCGGGCAAAGCCGCGTAGTTGTCGGCTTCGAGCAATTCGATCTGCCGCTGGCTGAACTTGAGCGTCTGGGCAACATCGGTGGCCGACAAGTTCGCGGCCTCGCGCGCAGTGCGCAACGTCTGGCCCACAGTCGTCATTGCGACGGCGACAACAGATGCCTCGGAGAGATCCGTCGCATCGAGCGCCGTCTCGCCAGCGTCGATCGCGTCACCAACGTTCTTGTCGGAATCATCTTGCACGATGTCGCTCAATCAAATTCTCCGCGCGACAGTTTTTGGTACTCGGGTGAATCACGGTACTTGCGGCGCATGATGCCGGTCATGCGTGCCTCACCCTCACGATCACCGAGCTTGTGTTCCACACGTAACGCCAGCCATGCAGAGTTTGCTGTCGGCTCGATCACCACATGCAGATCCTTGAGTTTCTGCCGTGCATCAGCCAGCCGGTTGGCGCGGTAGGCAATGTCAGCCAGCCAATAGAGTGCTGAAATGTTGGCGCGATCCAAGCGCAACGCGCGAGAAAGGTAATCCTCAGCCTGGGCGTCGCTATTGAACTGCAAGGCACAAACACCGGCGTTGGTCAGTGCCCTGCCGGGCGCCTGATAAAGCGGGTTGCCTATGGCCATCTTGAAGTAGGGAATG
Organism: uncultured Rhodocyclaceae bacterium; assembly: GCA_903950295.1. The sequence goes on along the minus strand of CAJBAP010000386.1, from coordinate 13,889 downwards.
GACTCTTTTGCCCGGCCCGACTGACACAGAAACCAACCGTAGTCATTATTGATTTCCGGATCACCGGAAGCGAGTTGCAAAGCGTGCTGGAAACTTTTCTCAGCCAGTTCGTTTCTGCGCAAAGCCATATAGACCGAGCCCATCAGGTTGTGGGCCGGCGCATAACCGCTCTCGGACTCGACCGCCACGCGCGCTTCCTCGAGTGCCACCTCATAGCGCCCCTCCTGCAGGTAGAGTCTGCCGAGTTCGGTATGTACCTTCGCCCGCTGCCGGACTCCACCAGTGCTCGTCTGGCGCGAAACGGCCTGCTCGACATTACCCGAGTCGAAATCCTTGGGAGGGGTGCTGACACAAGCCGTCATTAACACGGCCGGCAGCATGATCATCAACAGCGATAATTTGCGCATCACACATGGACCTCCAGAGAAGGGGATGCAACTTCCCGACGTGCCTCGAATCTGACAGGCTGTCCCTGCCCTGCCTGCCGCCTCGACTTATCCCGCACCTGACCCGCCAGCTGTCCGCAGGCGGCATCAATATCGTCACCGCGCGTCTTGCGCACCGTGGCAATGACGTCAGCACTCATAAGAATTTCCTGGAAACGACGCACCCGCTCGGCAGTCGGCCGGCGATAGTCGGAACCGGGAAATGGATTGAACGGAATCAGGTTGAACTTGCAGGGAATCGGCCCCGTCAGTGCCAACAGGGCACGCGCATCGGCATCACTGTCATTGATGCCGGCCAGCAAGACGTACTCAAAGGTAATGAAATCGCGCGGCGCACTTTCAAGATAGCGCCGGCAGGCCGCCATCAACTCACGCAGCGGATACTTGCGATTGATCGGCACCAGTTGGTCACGTAGCGCGTCCGTAGGCGCATGCAGCGAAACCGCCAGCGCCACCGGCACACTTTCACGCAACCGGTCCATCGCCGGCACCAGGCCAGCCGTCGACACCGTGACACGCCGGCGCGACAAACCGTAGGCGTTGTCGTCCAGCATCAACTTCAGGGCCGCGACGACATTGTCAAAATTGGCCAGCGGCTCTCCCATGCCCATCATCACGACATTGCTGATGACACGCTCACCCGAATCATCAATCCCCGGTTGCTTCACGGCGCCCAACATGCGGTTGGCGTGCCAGAGCTGGCCGATGATCTCGGCGGTCGTCAGATTACGGTTGAAACCCTGCTTGCCGGTGGAACAAAAAGAACACTCCAGCGCACAACCGACTTGACTCGAAATGCACAGGGTGCCGCGACTGGTTTCGGGAATGAACACTGCCTCGATGGCATTGCCGGCCTCGCCATCGACGCCCAGCAGCCACTTGCGTGTGCCATCGGCGGCGACGGAATCACGCACCGGCAGCGGACCACGAATCTCGGTGGTTTCCGCCAGTTTGGCGCGCAAGGACTTGGCTACATCAGTCATCTGGCCGAAGTCATCCACTCCGAAACGATGCATCCAGCGCAATACCTGCCGCGCACGGAAGGGCTTCTCGCCCTGCTGCGCAAACCAGGCCGTCAGGCCTTCAGCATCGAAATCGAGCAGATTGACCATCGAAATCGCTTAGAAAACGCTCAGCGCCGGGAAGAAATAAGCAATTTCAACCTTGGCGGTCTCCGGAGCATCAGAGCCATGCACTGCGTTGGCGTCGATGCTGTCGGCGAAGTCGGCGCGAATCGTGCCTTTATCAGCCTTCTTCGGGTCGGTGGCACCCATCAGTTCACGGTTCTTGGCGATGGCGCTCTCACCTTCGAGGACCTGGATCATCACCGGGCCGGAGCTCATGAACTGCACCAGGTCCTTGAAAAATGGACGATCCTTGTGCACAGCATAGAAGCCACCGGCCTCGCGCTCGGACAGCCAGGCCATACGGGAAGCAACGATCTTGAGACCGTTGGTCTCGAAGCGGGAATAGATCTTGCCGATCACGTTCTTGGCTACGGCATCGGGCTTGATGATCGACAGGGTACGTTCGAGGGCCATTCTTTTCTCCAGCAGATTGATAAGTAAAACAAAAGGGGGAGGATTTTATCGCAGAAAGACCTGCCGTCCTGCTCCCGCCGGAATAAAAAAGCCCGGCCTGTGAGAGGCCGGGCTTGCTTGAGCAATGCGAACCACCAGTCTCCCCTTCCGCGAGGAAGAGGCTGGGGGATGACGGGCTTAGCTGATCATGCCCAAGGTTCGCGGCAGCCACAGGGACATCGTCGGCCAGTAGGTGACGATAACCAGGAACACCAGCATGGTGAGCAGCCACGGCCAGACGGCGATGGTCAGCTCGGTGATGCCCATCTTGGTAATGCCGGAAGCGACATAGAGATTCAGCCCCACCGGCGGATGACACATGCCGACTTCCATGTTGACCACCATGATGATGCCGAAATGCACCGGATCGATGCCGAGCTTCATGGCGATCGGGAACAGAATCGGCGCCAGAATCAGCACGATCGAGCTGGGTTCCATGAAGTTGCCGGCCATCAGCAACAGAATATTGGCGATGATCAGGAAACCAATCACCCCGACTCCCGTGCCGATCATCCAGTCGGCCATTTCCTGCGGGATGTTCTCGTGCGTCATCAGGAAGGAGAACAACACCGCATTGGTGATGATGTAGAGCAGCATCGCGCTCATGTTGGCCGACGACAATAGCACGCGCGGCACATCCTTCATCCCCATATCCTTGTAGACGAACACCGCGACGAGGAAGGCATACACCGCGCTCATCGCCGCCGCCTCAGTCGGCGTGAAAATGCCGGTGTAGATGCCGCCCATCACCACGATGATGAGGAACAGCCCCCAGGCCGACTCGCGAAAAGCCTTCCAGCGCTCGATCCAACTGGCCTTGGCCTGGCGCGGATAGTTGTTCTTCCAGGCGCGGTACCAGGTGGTGAGACCAAGCATCGTGGCCAGCACGAGGCCGGGAATCACGCCGGCCATGAACAGCGCCCCCACCGAGGTGTTGGTCGACACGGAATACATCACCATGACGATCGACGGCGGAATCAGGATACCCAACGCACCCGAAGTGGTCAGAATGCCGGCGCCGAAACGGTTGGGAAAGCCTGCCTTGACCATCGCCGGCATGAGGATCGAGCCGATCGCCACCACGGTCGCCGGACTGGAGCCGGACACCGCAGCGAACAGTGCGCAGGCCATCACGCCACCGAGTCCGAGGCCACCATGGAAATGGCCGACCATCGACGTGGCAAACTTGATCATGCGCCGCGCCACCCCGCCGTGTGTGAGGAAATTGCCAGCGAGGATGAAGAACGGGATCGCCATGATCTCGAACTTTTCGATGCCGGTAAACAACTTCATCGCCACCGCCTCGACCGGCACCTCGGTCAGGAAGAACAGGAAGGACAAAACCGTCAGACCGAGCGAAATCGAAATCGGCATGCCGGTGAGCATCAAAACCAGTAGCAGGACAAAGATGATGATCGTGTTCATGACTGTCCCTTTCCATTGCGGCGCTCAATGCCCGGAGGTGGCGGCCCATCATCATGCGCACGACGCTCCTCATAATTCAAGTCATGTGGATGCAGGTTATCTTCCATGCTGTAGATCAAGTCCTCCTTGCCAGGCGCAGGCGGCTCGCCCTCTTCCAGACCATCGACATGACCATGATCATGATGTGGCAGTTCGCCAGTGCGCAAGAAGCCAACCGCTACCTGCAGAAAACGGAAGCACATCAGGCTGGAACCCAGCGGAATCGCGGAATAAACAATCCAGGTCGGCCATTCGAGATCGGGGGTGATCGGACCTTCGTACAGATCCCCCATTTCCAATCCGAGGAACTTGTAGAAGCTGTAGTGGGCGCCGTTTTCCCAAACGAACTGTGCGCCCAGAGAACCGATGATGCCGGTGAACAAAGCACCGGACAGCAGGCCAATGACGATGAACTTGCTGCGATTGCTGTCGGACATGCGATTGATCAGCACGTCGACGCCGACGTGGATGCCAGTGCGCACACCATAGGCCGCGCCAAATTTCGCCATCCAGACGAACATGATGATGCACAGTTCCTGCGCCCAACTTAAGTCCAGGCCGATCAACCAGTCCTGCACGACGGGAATGGAAAAACCGGTGGCATAACGGTGCATCACGGAGATAAAGATGATGACCGTCGCCGTTCCCATGAGGAAGGTGATCAACCACTCCTCGAGATGATCGAGAATTTTCATGAAGAATGCCCCTGAAAAAGCAGAAGGGGCCACTGCGTGGCCCCATGGTTTCCTGCCTTAAAGTTTTGTCGGATTCAGCCCGGTTTCCTTGTAAATCGACTGAATCAAATCCTTGCCGATACGGTCAGCCATCTGGTCATGCACCTTGGCCATGGCCTTCTTCCAAACTTTCTTCTGATCGGGTGTCAAAACAAGGATTTCCGTCTTGCCGGATTTTTTCACCGCATCGATCGCCGTATCGTTCTCGATCTTGGCAATCTGGTTGGCGTAGCGTGTCGCCTGTTCCATCGCATTTTCCAGTTGCTGGCGTACATCCGACGGCAGGGCATCCCAGAACTTCTTGTTCACGATCACCGCGTAGCCAAGATAGCCATGATCGGACAGCGTGACATGCTTTTGCACCTCGTGCATTTTCTGGGTGTAGAGGTTGGATGGCGGATTCTCGGTGCCGTCGACCACGCCGGTCTGCAAGGCCTGATAGACCTCGGAGAATGCCATCTTCTGCGGCAACGAACCGAGCGCGCGCATCTGGGCGTCCAGCACGTTGGACGACTGGATGCGCATTTTCATGCCTTTGAAGTCATCCGGGGTCTTCATCGGCTTGTTGGCGCTCATCACCTTGAAACCGTTATCCCAATAGGCGAGGCCCATGATGCCCTTGGCTTCCAGCAGCTTGAGCATGGACTTGCCAACCGGCCCTTGCGTCACCTTGTGCAGGTCGTCGTAGTTATCGAAGATGTAAGGCAGATCGAATACTTCGAACTGCTTGACGCCGAGCGGGCCAAATTTCGCCAGCGACGGCGCGAGCATCTGCACAGCACCAAGCTGGAGGGCTTCCATCTCTTCCTTGTCCTTGTAGAGGGTGCTGTTCGCATACACCTCGACCTTGACCTTGCCCTTGGTGAGTTCTTCAACCTTATGCTTGAAGAAATCGGCGGCCTTGCCCTTGGGCGTGTCGTTGGCAACGACGTGGCTGAACTTGATGACAATCGGTTGCTGGGCCAGAGCCGCCAGTGAAAATGTTGCGGCAGCAAGACCAATGACGAGCGTGCGGATTTTCATGGAACCCCTCCTTCGTTGTTTTATGGGTGTGACAGCGGGTCAGCTTATCCCTACTCGCGCCACCATCGCCATTGTGGATTTCCGCAGATCCACGCGGCAACACGTTTAGAATGCCGCCTGCCCCGCGCCCACCAATGCTCCCACCCCCATACCTGATGACCGACTCATCCATTTTTGCCCTTGCGAGACTGGCTCGCCGAGCTCGCCTCCCAGTGCTGTTGTGCGCTGCGGCAATTCTTGGCGGCTGTGCCACCACTGGCAAACCTACACCCTCTGCCAACCAGCCTGCAACATCCGGCGACACTGCAACGCCAGAGCGAGCGGCAATAGCCGCCCCCCCCCCTCCGACTCCGCTACAACACGCCACCGCGCTCCAAACACCGCCATCACACCAAAAGTTTGTTGCGTCACCGCTACCCGTTGTTGATATCCCCCCCATTCCGCTCACCATTGACCTCACCGTTCCACCCGATGATCTCTGGCAGCGCATCAGGAATGGTTTTGGCATGCCCGATCTGCATGTACCTCAGGTCGCCGATCGCCAGTCCTGGTATCTCAACCGCCCGGATATGACACGCCGCATTTTTGACAGGGGACGCCCCTACCTGTATCACATCGTCGGAGAACTGGAAAAACGGGGCATGCCCACCGAGATCGCCTTGCTGCCGATGGTTGAAAGCGCGTTCAACCCCCTCGCCTTATCCAGCGCCCGGGCCATGGGTATGTGGCAGTTCATTCCATCAACGGGCAAGACCTACAAGCTCGACCAGAACTGGTGGGTTGATGAGCGACGCGACATCATCGCCTCAACCGATGCGGCGCTCGATTACCTGCAAACCATTTATGAAATGCACGGCGACTGGCATCTGGCACTGGCCTCCTACAATTGGGGGGAGCACGCCGTGGCACGCGCCATTGTCAAAAACACGGCCAAAGGCTTGCCCACCGATTACGCCAGCCTGACGATGCCCAACGAAACGCGCTATTACGTACCCAAGCTACAGGCACTGAAGAACATCGTTGCCCAGTCGGAATTGTTCGGCATCCATCTCGCGCCGATTCCCAATCAGCCTTATTTTGAAACCGTGATGAAGCCGGAACGCATGGACGTCGCCATCGCGGCACGTCTTGCGGAAATACCCCTCGAGGAATTCGTTTTACTCAATCCGGCCTACCATCGACCGGTGATGCACGGCAATCAGGCAGGACCACTGGTCCTGCCCGCCGGCAAGGTTGGCACCTACCAGGCCAACCTGGAGCGCTATGCAGCGCAGGACATTCCGCTCTCGAACTGGCAAACCCATCAAATAAAACGCGGCGACACCCTGGACAAGATCGCTGCCCAACACGGCATCGGCGTCGCACAGCTAAAGCAGATCAACGGCATCACACCACGACTGAAAATCGGTCCCGGCTTCAACCTGCTCGTGCCACGAGCAGGCAGCCAGGCCAGCCATGCCCTGCTTGCCCACAGACTGCCGCAACAGCAGCCCGAAAAAGCCGTTGCCGTAAAAAACAACAAGCAGGTTAAAGCACAAGTCACGCGGAAAACCACGACTGGAAGCGGCAAGAAAACGTCGGAAAAACCCAAAGGCAAGGCGACAAAATCACCTGCAAGGGCCGTACCCAAGAAAACCACCAAACCACCGGCAAAAAAACCTTAACAGGTTCAGGCCGCCAGGAAGCAGTTGGCGACGTGGGTCGGGGACAGCGTCACTGCCACGGGATAGGCCGCGCGACAACGCGACTCCGCCTGCGGGCAGCGTGGATGGAAATGGCAGCCCGGCGGCGGATTGGCCGGTGACGGCGGATCGCCTGCCACCCGCAAGTATTCGTTGCCGCCCTCGATCTTCGGCACTGCCGCCAGCAGCGCCTGGGTGTAGGGATGACGCGCACCGCGCAACACCTCATCCACCGTACCGCGCTCGACGATGCGACCGAGATACATCACCGCCACCTCCTGCGCCAGATAATCCACCACCGCGATGTTATGGGTAATGAACAGGTAGGCCAGCCCCAACTCTGCCTGCAAATCAGTGAGCAAATTGAGGATTTGCGCCTGCACCGATACGTCGAGGGCACTCGTGGGCTCATCACAGATCAACAACTGCGGACGCACGGCGAGCGCGCGTGCGATGGCGATGCGCTGGCGCTGCCCGCCCGAGAATTCGTGTGGATAACGCTTGGCCATTTCGGCCGACAAGCCGACCTGTTGCAGCAATTCATCCACGCACGCCGTCGGCTTGCCTTCAGCGACGATCTTCTCGACACGCAGACGCGGATTGAGCGAACCGAACGGATCCTGGAACACCATCTGCATCGCCGCCGGAGCAAGTCCCTGCAACACCGTCCCGTGCAATTTCACCGTGCCACCGGTTGGCGCTTGCAGGCCGAGAATCGCCTTGCCCACGGTGGTCTTGCCGCAACCCGATTCGCCGACCAGCGCCAGCGTGCGGCCGGTCGATAGCGACAACGAAACCCCGTCGACCGCACGCACATACCCCGCTGCACGCTGCAATACGCCACGCCGGATCGGAAAATGCACCTTGAGATCAGTTATCTCCAGTAGCGCCGCCCCCCCGCCTGGCGGCGATCCGGCTAGCGCCGTCCCGCCAGCGCCGACTTTTTGGCTGGGCGACGAATCAAGATGACAGCGCACCTTGTGACCCGGATCAAACTCGCGCCACGGCGGTGGCGTGAGGTGACACTGGGGCAAGGCTTCATTGCAGCGTTCGACAAAACGACAACCTGCGTGCTGCGTTCCCAGCGCTGGCACGCTGCCGGGAATCGTCAATAGTCGGCGCTGGCGGGACGCCGCATCGGGCAATGCAGCAAACAGGCGACGCGCATACGGATGCCCCGGTGCAGCGAAAAAGGCCGCACGCGTTGCCACTTCGACCAACTGGCCGGCATACATCACGCCGATCCGATCCGCCATCTGCGCCACCACGCCGAGGTCGTGGCTGATCAGCAGCATCGCCATGCGTCGCTGCCGGCGCAAGCCATCGAGCAGGTCGAGCACCTGCGCCTGGATCGTGACATCGAGCGCCGTGGTCGGTTCGTCGGCAATCAGCAGTTCCGGTTCGCCCGCCAATGCCATCGCGATCATCGCGCGCTGCTTCATGCCCCCCGACATCTGGAAGGGATACTCGGTTGCCCGCCGCGCCGGGTCGGGAATACCAACCGAGGCGAGCAAATCCACCACGCGATCCGTGGCGACGGCTTCCGCACCCGCGTTCTGCCCGGCGTGCAGGCTGAGGGCTTCGGTAATTTGCTTACCCACCGTCATCACCGGATTGAGGCTGGAACCCGGCTCCTGAAAGATCATGCCGATCTTGCCACCACGTACGCTGCGCATCTCTGCTTCGGGCAAGGCACACAAGTCACTGCCGGCGAATTGCACGCTGCCGTTCGTGATACGTGCCGCCATGGGCAACAGCCGCATCAGCGCCAGTGCCGTCATCGACTTCCCGCAGCCCGACTCGCCCAGCAGCGCAAAGGTCTCGCCGGCGGCAATGTCAAACGACACGGCGTCGACCGGACGTGCCTGACCGATAGCCACCGACAAATCGCGTACTGCCAAAATCGTCATCGTTCGACCATCCGCGGGTCGAAGGCGTCGCGCATGACATCGGTGAACAAATTCGCTGCCAGCACCAGCACGAACATGAAGGCGAAGGCTGCCGCCAGCGACCACCAGACCATCGGCTCGCGTGCCAGCTCCATGCGCGCGGTGTTGATCATGGTGCCGAAGCTGATGGTGTTGGGATCGACACCGATGCCGACGTAGGAGAGCACCGCCTCGGCCAGCACCAGGCCGGAAAAGTCCATGACGATGGCGATCAACACGATGTGCATGAGGTTGGGCAGGATGTGGCGCCAGAGGATGCGTGCGCCGGAGACGCCGAGCGCCCGTGCCGCCTGCACATATTCGAGCTCACGCAGTTTCAGGGTCTCGCCGCGCAATAGCCGGCACAATCCCGTCCAGCTGGTGATACCGAGAATCGCGCACAACGCCAGCAGTCGTGCGTCGGCACGCTCGGCCGAGGTCGCGAACCAGTCGGGATGGTTGTCGATGGCCACCTGCATCATCAGCACGGCCGCCGCAATCAACAGCACGCCGGGGATCGAGTTGAGCGTGGTGTAGATGTACTGAATGACATCGTCGATCCAGCCGCCGGCATAGCCTGCCAGCAAGCCGAGAAACACGGCGGCCGGCAGCATGATCAAGGTGGTCAGCGTGCCGATCAAGAGGCCGGTGCGGATACTCTTGAGCGTGAGATAGAGCACATCCTGCCCAACCTTGTCGGTGCCGAACAAGTGCGTGCCGGGATAGCGCAACGGCGGGAAGTCACGCGCGGCGTCATCCAGCGTCTCCTTCGTGTACAGGTGCGTCGCCAGCGGTGCCGAATAGGTTTTTTCGGTGTGGGTGCGCAGCGGCGTCAAGAGCGCGTCGAGGGCAGACAAGACTTCCACCGAGTAGCGGGCTTCCCCTTGCGGAGAGTCGGGCAACTGCGGGCGGTAGTGCAAGGAATCGATGGCACCGATCGTGAAGAAAACCAGCAACACCGCTGCGGCCCCCATGCCAACCCGGCTTTGGCCGACGCGGCGCCAGGCCAGCCGCAGATGCTCCACACGCGCGGCCCACAGCCCTCCCGCCACCACCGATGCAATCAGCAGAAAGAACAAGGCATCCGACCAGAGGAGAACGGGTTTCATTGGAGCCTGATCCGTGGGTCGACCAGCGTGTAGGAAATATCGGTGAGCAGCAGCCCGACGATGTAGAGCGCCGAGCCGATGAACACCATGGCGCGCACCACGGCAAAGTCCTGCGCGTTAATGGCATCGATGGTGTAGCTGCCCAGCCCGGGAATGCCGAAAAACGCCTCGATCAGCAGGCTGCCCATGAACAGCGTCGGGATCACCACCACCGCACCGGTAAGGATGGGGATCAGGGCGTTGCGCAGCACGTGACGAAACAGTACCAGGCGCTCGGAAAGTCCCTTGGCGCGCGCCGTGCGCACATAGTCCTTCGTATATTCCTCGAGGAAAATGGTGCGATACCAGCGCGCCGAGGAGCCGATACCCGCCAGCACACTGACAATCACCGGCAGGATGACGAACTTGGCGGCCGTCAGCCCCTCCGCATAGCCAGAGATCGGCACCAGGTGCCAGACCTTCGACACCAACCACTGCCCACCGATGATGTAGAACAGGCCGGATACCGACATCATCGCCACGCACAGCACTACGCCGACAAAATCCAGATAGGTGGCGCGGAAATACACCAGCAGCAGGGCAAAGGAAATCGCGGCAAACAATCCCAACACAAATACGGGGACGGCCACTGCGAGGCTCGGGCTCATGCGCTGGCCGATCTCACGCGCAATGTCGCGACCATCGTCGGCACGACCGAAATCGAGGGCGAACATCTTCACCGACTTGCCGAAGAAGATCGTCGTGGTCAGCTTGCCGGCACCAGTAGCCGACTCGTTCCAGAACAGCGGCTGGTCGTAGCCGCGCTCGGCCTTCCATTTCTGGATCGCCTCCGGCGTCACCCGCTTCACCCCGAGGTGCATGCGCGCCATGTCGTCCGGCGTATTGACGATGAAGAACAAGGCGAAGGTGATGACATTCACACCGATCAGGATCGGCAAGGCATACAACAGGCGGCGGATCAGGTAGGCGAGCATCGGGGCGGACTATACCAAGCCGGACGGTAAAATAAGTCCGACAAAATCCACCAGGAATCCCCCCATGCCCCGTCTGCTCCATTTTCTCACCACCCTGCTGCTACTCTTGAGCAGCCACCTCTACGCGCAAGAAATGAGCGCCCCCGAAGCACTCGAAGCCACGCGCGCCGGCAAGCTCAAATTGATCGACATCCGCACCCCCGGCGAGTGGAAGCAGACCGGCGTTGCTCAAGGCGCGACACTCATCAACATGATCCAGCCCCAAGGCGCGACCGGCTTCCTGAATGAAGTGCTGGGAAAAGTCGGCGGTGACAGGACGGCACCCATCGCCCTGATTTGTCGCACCGGCAACCGCACGACACAAGTGCATCAATTCCTCAAGGCTCAGGGCTTCACCCAAGTCTATAACGTGCGCGAAGGCATGGCCGGCAGCAGCGCCGGCCCGGGCTGGCTGGCGCGCAAGCTGCCAGTGGATGCCTGCATGAGTTGCTGAGAGGGAAATCAATAACGGGCGAGCATTTCAGCTTGCGCAGAAAGTCATGATCGATACGCAGACAACGCTCTCCAGGACGTTTACCAATTTCTTCGACTCGGAGAAATTGGGCGGCATTCTCCTGATTCTTTGCACGGGGGCGGCTCTGGTCGCTGCCAATTCATTCCTGGGTTCTGCCTACCTGGATTTCTGGCACACCAAGGTGATCGGTCTGAGTATCGAACACTGGGTCAATGATGGACTGATGGCCGTGTTTTTCCTGTTTGTTGGCCTGGAACTCGAACGGGAACTTTACAGCGGCGAGCTTTCCAACTTCAGGAATGCACTGCTGCCGATTTTCGCCGCAGTTGGAGGGATTGTTGTCCCCGCACTGATGCATTACTCGTTGAATGCCGGTATGCCCACTCAGCCCGGTAGCGGCATTCCCATGGCAACGGACATTGCCTTCGCGCTGGGCATACTGGCTTTGCTCGGCAGTCGGATTCCCGCAACACTCAAGATATTCCTGACTGCTCTGGCCGTCATGGACGATCTTGGCGCGATTATCGTGATTGCCGTGTTTTATACCGCCCAGCTTTCAATGACCTATTTGCTGGCTGCGCTGGCTGTTTTTGGGGTGCTGATCGTCCTCAATCGCCGGTTCAGGGTGATGTCGCTATTCCCCTATTTGCTGGGTGGATGCTTGATGTGGTTCCTGATGTTCAGGTCCGGTATTCATGCCACGATTGCAGGGGTACTGCTTGCCTTCGCCATCCCGTTTTCCGCCAAGGCCGAGGACGCAGATTCACCTTCTCATCGGCTTGAACACTTCCTCCACAAGCCGGTTGCATTAATCATCTTGCCAATTTTCGCTTTGGCCAATACCGGGATTGTGATCAACCCGGGGTGGGAGCAAGACCTGGTGACTTTGAATAGTGTGGGGATTATTGCTGGCCTGGTATTCGGCAAGCCACTCGGAATCACCTTGATGAGCTTCCTTGCAGTGGCAATTGGTGTGTGCCGGCTTCCGACTGACCTGAAATGGGGTCACATCTTCGGGGCGGGGCTCTTGGGCGGAATCGGGTTCACGATGTCCATCTTCATTACCAATCTGGCCTTTGCCGGCCATCCCGACCTGGTCAATGCCTCGAAAATGGCAATCCTGCTCGCTTCCCTTGCGGCCGGTACGCTCGGTTTCATATGGCTCAGATTTAAGGGCTGATTGTATTGTTACTCGCTTACTCCAACTCGGCTGAGCAGTCGCAACCGATTCCCGCCGCGATCCAGCGGCGCGCCAGTCGCGTCGCCAGCGGCGCCAACGCGTGCGGCAACCAAGCCAGATGTTCGGCCGGCGCCACCACCAACCCGCAGACATAGCGACACTCGCCACCCCGCCAGACCAACGCGGGACAGACACCGGAGCGATGCTGCAACAGGCTGCGACTCAATGGGCAAGGCGCGATGCAGCAACAGACGCCGCAACCATTGCAGGGCAAACCGACCTCTGGTTTTTCCGGTGCGGCGGCATGGATGACGATGCTGCCTTGATTCTGGCTGATGACGAAATCTCCGGAGAAAGCTAGACTGGGCCATCACTATAACAAGCTGGCGGAGGAGGTTCGGCATGACACGGAAGGAGCACTGGGAAACCGTCTACTCGACGAAATCGGCACAGAGCGTCAGCTGGTTTCAACCGCAGGCCGATATGTCGCTGCGTCTGATTTGCGACGCCACGGACAACACCGCCGCCATCATCGACGTGGGCGGCGGCGCCTCGACGCTGGTCGATGGCTTGCTGGATGCGGGCTACCGCGACTTGACGGTGCTCGACCTTTCCGGCGCCGCGCTGGCAACCACCCGCTCACGACTGGGCGAGCGTGGCAGCAGCGTGCGCTGGATGGAGGCCGACATTCTCCATGCCGAATTTTCCGCGCAGTCCTACGATGTCTGGCACGACCGCGCCGTGTTCCACTTCCTCACCGACCCCGCCGACCGCGCCCGTTATGTGGCGCAGGTGCTGCATGCCGTGAAACCCGGCGGCCATGTCATCGTGGCGAGTTTTGCTGAGGACGGCCCGCAGCAATGCAGCGGCCTGCCGGTGATGCGCTATGCGCCCGAGGCCCTGCACGCCGAGTTCGGCGCGCCCTTCGCCCTGCTGCGCCATGAACGCGAGGCGCACCAGACCCCCGGCGGCAGTGTGCAGTCCTTCGTTTACTGCTTCTGCCGCAAGCTTTAGTTCAGCCTGAACTGCACCGGCAGCAAAACTTGGCGCTGGGCACTGGGCAGGCCGGCAATACGGCGCACGGCAGTCAGCGCCGCCGCATCGAGCATTGCGTGGCCGGAGCTGGTTGCCACCGTCGCATCGGCCACACCTCCTGAAGCGGTAAGGGTCAACAACACGATCACGTCGCCCTCGATTCCGCGCTCGATTGCTTCGCGCGGATAAAAATCCTCTTTGACCAGTGCTGCCATGGCGG
>CAJBAP010000385.1 GCA_903950295.1 uncultured Rhodocyclaceae bacterium | reverse complement strand
CCGATCGCCGGCGCGCCACGCTTGTGGCAGGCCTTGACCAGAGACAGCGCGTAGCTGCGCATGAAGGGTACTTCCATGGTGATGGCGCCGCGATTGGCGAGGCAAAAATCCTTGTTCTTCTTGAACTTCTTGATGCAGCTGAAGATGTAGTCCCAGCGGCCGGCGTTGAGGCCGGCGCTGTGCTCGCGCAGTTCATACAGAATCTCTTCGAGTTCGAAGGTGGCGAGGATGGTTTCGACCAGCACGGTGGCCTTGATGGTGCCGCGCGGCAGGCCGATGTGATCCTGCGCCGTGCAGAAGATCTCGTTCCACAGGCGCGCTTCGAGATGCGATTCCATCTTCGGCAGGTAGAAGAAGGGGCCGGCGCCACGCGCGACCTGTTCCTTGGCATTGTGGAAGAACACAACGGCGAAGTCGAAGATGCCGCCGGAGACGCGCTGGCCGTCGATCAGCACATGCTTCTCGTCGAGGTGCCAGCCGCGCGGGCGAATCTGCAGCGTGGCGATCTTCTCGTTGAGCTGATAGACCTTGCCGGCTTCGTTGGTGAAGCTGAGCTTGCGGCGAATGGCGTCATACAGATTCACCTGGCCCTGGATCTGGTTGAACCAGTTCGGGCTGTTGGAATCCTCGAAGTCGGTCATGTAGCTGTCAGCGCCCGAGTTGAAGGCGTTGATGATCATCTTGCGCTCGACCGGGCCGGTGATCTCGACGCGACGGCATTCCAGTGCCTTGGGTAGTGGCGCGACTTTCCAGTCGCCTTCACGGATGTGCTTGGTCTCGGGCAGGAAATCGGGCATTTCGCCCGCGTCGATGCGCGCTTGGCGGGCAACCCTGGCTGCAAGCAACTGCTGACGGCGCGGCTCGAAGGCGCGATGCAGTTTGGCGACGAGTTCGAGCGCGTCTTTGGTCAGGATTTCGTCAAAACGGGGATGGATCGGGGCATTGATTTGCACGCCGGCAGGCAGGCTGAGGGTCATGGTTTTCTCCGTTTGAAAATGAGGTGTCTTATAGATGACTAAAGTGTATTCGACACCATGCCGCAAGATAAGCCACAATATCGTCTATTCATTCGATACAAAAAGTACAAGGTGGTGACCGAGTGAGCAAACTGAAAGAGTTGGAAGCCTTCGTGCAGGTGGCAAACAAGGGCAGCCTGACGGCGGCGGCAGTCGGCGAGGGGGTAACACCGGCGATCATCGGCCGGCGGCTGGATGCGCTGGAAGATCGTCTCGGGGTGCGCCTGCTGGTGCGGACAACGCGCAAGCTGACGCTGACGCAAGAGGGCGAAGCGTTTCTGGAAGACTGCCAGCGCATTCTCACCGATCTCGCCAATGCCGAGGCGCAGCTTTCACTCGGCAGCGCGCGGGCGAGCGGGCATCTGAAGGTGACGGCGCCGGCCGGCTTCGGCCGCAAGCATGTCGCGCCGCTGCTGCTCGAATTTCTGCGCGCACATCCGGATGTCAGCGCGAGCCTCGACCTGTCGGATCGTACCGTCGATCTGGTCAGCGAAGGCATCGACTGCGCGGTGCGGCTCGGTGGGCTGGTCGATTCGAGCCTCGTTGCCGTGCGCCTGGGCGAGATGAAGCGCGTGGTGGTCGGTAGCCCGGCCTATTTCCAGCAGCGTGGCGTGCCGCGCTCGCTCGATGATTTGTCGCAGCATGACTGCCTCGCGCTCGCCACCCAGCCGGGCTGGGATTTTCAGCAGGCGGCGGGACGTGGCCTGCTCTTCAAGCCTCCCGGTCGCTTCATCTGCAACGATGGCGCCGTGCTGCACGAGTGGGCATTGGCCGGCATGGGGCTGGCGTGGCGCTCACTGTGGGAAGTGGGTGAGGATCTGCGCTGGGGGCGGCTGGTGTCGGTGCTGGATGACTACGCGACGCCAGCGGTTGGTATCCACGCCGTGTTTCCGCAGCGCCGCCACCTGCCACTGCGCGTGCGGCTGTTCATCGATATGCTCAAAGATAACTATCGGCGGCCGGACTATTGGGACAGGGCTGAGTAAGTCCGGGCGAAAAGTCGGCGCTGGCGGGACGGCGGGTCAGTGTGATTTGGTGGGCACACCCAGCCAGAATTCCAGATTCTTGGTGAGAAACTCATCCCAGGGCATGTAGTGCGAACCGTCGCACGAAAAGGTCAGCCCGACCAGGCCGTTAAAGATATTGAGGGTGCCCGAGCGCAGATACAAAGTTTCGTCCATCAGGCGCAGTGCCTTGAACGTGAGCAGGATTTCCTTGATGCGCCGGGCGGGGACGAGCGCCTTTTCTGGATAGGGGCAACGCGGATAAGCGAGGCAGAGATTGGGGTCGGTGAGTTCCTGAATGCTCAGCAGGTGATAGCGGTAGGGGTCGTTGACCAGCCACAGCGTCGCGCGCGAACTCGAAAAGTGCAGCTTGCCGTGAAACACGCCATGCACGGTCATCAATTCCGTCAGTTGATCCAGCACCGTGTCGATATGTTCGTCGAGCAGGCTGTCCGTGCGCGCTTGATGGAAGAGGCCGGAACGGATGGCCGGGTCACCTTTCAGTTGCACCCATTGTTCCGGCTGGCGGTACAGGTCCTGGGTCGCAGGCAGTTCGCGCAGGTCGAAGTCTGCGCCCAGCAATCCCAGCAAGTTTCCCTGCGCATCAAGGATGTGCTGTACGGCGGTGAGTGTCGGGCGTCGCGTATTGCGGCTCAGATAGGCTTCCGAGAGGGAGAATGGCTCGCCGGCGAGTGCCGCAGCCATGTAGGGGCGCGTGCTTCTATCGCGATCGATTTGCTCGGGCAGCGGGCCGCTGCGCGACAGGTTGGCGGTGATCTGGCGCGCCTGCGCATCAAGCACATACAGGTATTTGCAATACGGCAATTCGAGCATGGCCGACGACAGTCGCTCCTCGAGTGCCAGGCGATCAGGCCAGGCCTGACGACAGTCGTCTGCGAGGCTGTTCAGGGATGAAGAAAGCCAGCCTTTAAGAATCTGTCGTTGGCGGTTAATGGCAATTTGCAGGGAGTCGGAAGTCATGGTGGTTGAGATGAGAGGCGGGCGCTGGCGTGAGGTCTGAGCGAGTAGTTTAAGATATCGCTACACCCTTTCCAGGAGCATGCCATGTTTTCCAGCGAACCCGATACCGCAGGTTTCACCTTGAGCAGCCCAACCATTACGCCGAACAGCCGCCTGGGACCGGAGCATGTCTTCAACGGCTTCGGTTGTACCGGCCAGAATATTTCTCCCGCGCTGAAATGGCAGGGCGCACCGGAGGGCACGAAGAGTTTTGCCGTTACTGTCTATGACCCCGACGCACCCACAGGGTCTGGTTGGTGGCATTGGGTGGTGCTCAATATCCCGGCGACGGTGAATTCTTTGTCGGCGGGGGCGGGCGACGTATCCGGAGCGCACCTGCCGGTCGGCGCCATGCACGTGCGTACGGATTATGGCCAGGCCGGCTTCGGTGGCGCCTGCCCGCCGGAGGGCGACAAGCCGCATCGCTACATCCTGACGGTCTATGCCCTGAAGACTGAAAAGATCGAGGTGCCAGCCGATGCGACGGCAGCGCTCGCCGGTTTCATGATCCAAGCCAACAAGATCGGCAAGGCCAGCCTGGTCGCCACCTACGGGCGCTGAGCAACCCGCTGGTTGCCGTCCCCATGGTGGCGCAGGTCGGCTTTGCCGTCCCCGTGGTGGCGGCAGTACGGCTTTGCCGTCCCGCCAGCACCGACTTTTTTCATGCGTAAAAAAGCCCCACGGGATTCCCCGTGAGGCATCTTCGCTCTATTCCCTTGATTCCAGATATCCGGTATCAGAACATGTGCTGGCCGCCATTGATCGAAATGTTGGCACCGGTCACAAAGGCGGCTTCTTCTGAAGCGAGGTAGGCGACCAAGCCTGCCACTTCCTCCGGTTTTCCCAGCCGTGATTGTGGAATTTGCGGCAGGATCTTGCTGTCCAGGACGTCCTGTGGAATGGCCATGACCATCTTGGTGCCGATATAGCCGGGCGAAATGGTATTAACCGTGACCCCTTTTTTCGCGACCTCGAGCGCCAGCGATTTTGTGAAGCCGTGCATGCCCGCCTTGGCGGCAGCGTAGTTGGTCTGCCCGAACGCGCCCTTCGTGCCATTCACGGAGGAAATGTTGATGATGCGTCCCCAGCCACGATCGGTCATGCCATCCATGACTTGCTTGGTCATGTTGAAGGTCGAGTCGAGGTTGGTGTGGATCACGGCATCCCAGTCCGCCTTCGTCATCTTCTTGAAGGTCATGTCGCGCGTGATGCCGGCATTGTTGATCAGGACATCGATCGGCCCGACGCTTTTCACAATTTCGTCGCAACATGCCTTGCATGAATCAAAGTCGCTCACGTCGCATGGATATGCCAGGAATCCATAACCCATGTCATTCATGCGACGTAACCAGTCTTGCGCAGATTTGTTGCTCGGGCTGTAAGTCGTGACAACCTTGTCGCCGAGTGCTGCAAGCTTGATGCAGATAGCCTCCCCGAGGCCCCCCATGCCGCCCGTAACCAATGCGATTCGTTGCATTTCCACCCCTCCTGAATATGATTTAAGTGAATGACTATATAAGCAGTGCTGATAAACGGCAATGGATATAACCTACAAAGGCAAAAAAGCCCCACCGGTTTCCCGGTGAGGCTTCGCTGAACTACACAGCGCTCCACTCCCTCTGTATCGAGGGTCTGGTTGATGCTCAGTGAAACTGCTCTTCTTCGGTCGAGCCGGTCAGGGCCTTGACGGATGACGACCCGCCCTGGATGACGGTGGTGACGTCGTCGAAGTAGCCAACACCCACTTCCTGCTGGTGCGAAACGAAGGTGTAGCCCTTGTCGCGTGCGGCGAACTCGGGTTCCTGGACCATGTTGACGTAGTGCTTCATGCCTTCGCCGTTGGCGTAGGCGTGGGCGAACTGGAAGGTGTTGAACCAGTTGATGTGGATGCCGGCCAGGGTGATGAACTGGTACTTGTAGCCGAGTGCCGACAGGTCTTCCTGGAACGAGGCGATCTGCTTGTCGTTGAGGTTTTTCTTCCAGTTGAAGGACGGCGAGCAGTTGTACGACAGCAGCTTGCCGGGGCACTCTTTGAGCACGGCTTGGGCGAATTCGCGGGCAAAGCCGATGTCCGGCACGCCGGTTTCACACCACACCAGGTCGGCGTAGGGGGCGTAGGCGACGCCACGGCTGATCGATTGCTCGAGGCCGTTCTTGACGCGATAGAAACCCTCTTGCGTGCGCTCCCCGGTGATGAAGGGCTTGTCGTTGGCGTCGTAGTCGCTGGTGATCAGGTTGGCGGCTTCGGCATCGGTACGGGCCAGGATGATGGTCGGCACGCCCATGGTGTCGGCGGCGAAACGGGCAGAAATCAGCTTCTCAACCGCTTCGCGGGTTGGCACCAACACCTTGCCACCCATGTGGCCGCATTTTTTCACGGCAGCGAGTTGGTCTTCGAAATGCACACCGGCGGCGCCGGAGGCGATCATGTTCTTCATCAGTTCGAAGGCGTTCAATACGCCGCCGAAACCGGCTTCCGCGTCCGCTACGATCGGCAGGAAGAAGTCGATGTATTCCTTGTCGCCCGGGTTGATGCCACGACCCCACTGAATTTCGTCAGCGCGCTTGAAGGTGTTGTTGATGCGGCGAACCATGGTTGGTACGGAGTCGTAGGCGTACAGCGACTGGTCCGGGTACATGGTTTCGGAAGTGTTGCCATCGGCAGCAACTTGCCAGCCCGACAGATAGACGGCCTCAAGGCCGGCCTTGGCTTGTTGCATGGCCTGACCAGCACTGATGGCACCGAAGGCATTGACGTAACCCTTTTTGGCGCCGCCGTTAATTTTGGCCCAGAGGGTCTCGGCGCCGCGCTTGGCCAGCGTGTATTCGATCGGGAGGCTGCCGCGCAGACGGACGACGTCTGCGGCGGAATAGCCGCGTTTGACGCCTTTCCAGCGGGGGTTGGTGGCCCAATCTTTTTCCAGGGCGGCGATTTGAGCTTTGCGATCGGTCATGTTCGGGGTCCTCTCAAGATGGAGTGCGTTGGCAAGAAGGGTGAAACAGTGCGGCGCAGTATATCGGCAATATTGCAAAGCAACAAGTGTCTTATATAAGACATATGTTAGAAAATTTTAATGAGGGGATAAAAAAAGCCGACTTGCGGAAAGTCGGCTCTGGCGGGACGGCTCGGAAGTCGGGTTTAGGGGTGCAGTTGCCCGGCGGTGCTGACGATAAGACCATCTTCGTCGGCGTATAGCCATGCGCCGGGACTGAAGTCGATGCCGGCGAAGCTGACGGTGATGTCGCTATCCCCCAGGTTCTTTTTCACGGTCTTTTGCGGATGGGTGGCGAGGGCGAGAACACCAAGGGGCATCTGGGCGATGGCCCGTGAATCGCGAATGCAACCCCAAACGACCACGCCAGCCCAGTTGTTTTTGACGGCCAGGGCGGCCAGTTGGTCGCCGAGCAAGGCGCAACGCAAGCTGCCACCGCCGTCAACGACCAGCACGCGCCCGGCACCCGGCGTGTCGAGCGTATTTCTAACGAGGCCGTTATCCTCGAAAATCTTCAGTGTGGCGATGCGGCCGTGAAATGAGGAATTGCCGCCGTAGGAACGAAAAACCGGTGTTGCCACGCGAACGTTGTCAGCGTGACTATCGCAGAGGTCGGTGGTGGCCAGACTCATGGTTCAGTTGTGGGTGGGGGAGGTTGGCGAGGCCATCCTCTCGTTGGCCTGTTTTTCGAATGAGAGCCGTACTTTGTCATTTTCGTCGAGGTCAATGGTGACCCGACCGCCATGTACCAACTTGCCGAACAGCAGTTCGTCGGCCAGCGCGGAGCGGATAGTGTCCTGAATCAGGCGTGACATTGGCCGTGCTCCCATCAGCGGATCGAAGCCCTTTTCGGCGAGCCAGGCGCGCAGGGTGTCGGTGAAGATGGCTTCAACCTTCTTCTCGTGCAGTTGTCCTTCGAGTTGCATGAGGAACTTGTCGACTACGCGCAGGATGATTTCGCTGTCGAGCGCCCTGAAAGAAATCATCGCATCAAGGCGATTGCGGAATTCAGGTGAAAACTGGCGCTTGATTTCGGCCATTTCGTCACCCTGGCCCTTGCTGGTAGTGAAGCCGATGGTGGTCTTCTGCAGGGCTTCTGCGCCGGCGTTGGTGGTCATGATGATCACCACATTGCGGAAGTCTGCCTTGCGGCCGTTGTTGTCCGTCAGGGTGCCGTGATCCATGACCTGCAGCAGGATATTGAAAACGTCTGGATGTGCCTTTTCGATCTCGTCGAGCAGCAGAACGGCATGTGGTTTCTTCGTTACCGCTTCGGTGAGCAGACCGCCCTGGTCGAAACCGACATAGCCTGGCGGGGCGCCGATCAAGCGGCTGACCGCATGGCGCTCCATGTACTCGGACATGTCGAAGCGAATCAGTTCGATGCCCATGCAGTAGGCCAACTGGCGTGCGACTTCGGTCTTGCCGACGCCGGTGGGGCCGGAGAAGAGGAAGTTGCCGATCGGTTTCTGCGGGTTGCCGAGGCCGGAACGCGACATCTTGATCGCCTTCGCCAATGCCTCGATGGCAACATCCTGGCCGTAGACCATGTTCTTCAGGTCGCGATCGAGATTCTTCAGCGCAGAGCGGTCGTCGGCCGAAACATGCTGCGGCGGGATGCGCGCGATCTTGGCGACGATCTCCTCGATCTCCTGCTTGCCGATGACTTTCTTCTGCTTCGACTTGGGCAGGATGCGTTGCGCTGCGCCAGCTTCGTCGATGACGTCGATGGCTTTGTCGGGCAGATGGCGATCGGTGATGAACTTGGCGGAAAGTTCGGCGGCGTTGGTGATGGCGGCGGCCGAATACTTGATGCCATGATGCTCTTCAAAGCGGGTCTTGAGGCCGCGCAGGATCGATACGGTTTCATCGACGCTCGGCTCGTTCACCTCGACCTTCTGGAAGCGCCGCGACAGCGCGTGGTCTTTTTCGAAGACGCCGCGAAACTCGTTGTAGGTGGTGGCGCCGATACACTTGACCGCGCCCGAGGACAAAGCTGGTTTGAGCAGGTTCGACGCGTCGAGCGTACCGCCCGAGGCCGCGCCCGCGCCGATGAGTGTGTGGATCTCGTCGATGAACAGGACGGCATTCGGTGCGTCCGCGAGTTGCTTGAGTACGGCTTTCAGGCGCTGCTCGAAATCGCCCCGGTATTTTGTACCGGCCAGCAAGGCGCCCATGTCCAGCGAGTACACGGTGGCGTTGGCAAGAATCTCCGGTACGCGATTTTCGATGATGCGCCGTGCCAGGCCCTCGGCAATGGCGGTCTTGCCGACGCCCGCTTCGCCAACCAGCAAAGGATTGTTCTTGCGGCGCCGGCAGAGCGTCTGGATGACACGTTCCAGTTCCTTGTCGCGGCCGATCAGTGGATCGATCTTGCCGGTGAGTGCCAGTTGATTGAGATTCTGCGTGAAGTTGTCGAGCGCACTGGCTTGCTGCTGTGCTTCGGCTTCCTGTTCGGGTGCTTCCTCGCTTTTGCCGGCAGGTTGAGGTGTCTTGGTGATGCCGTGAGAGATGAAGTTCACGACATCGAGCCGGGAGACACCTTGCTTCTGGAGGAAGTACACCGCGTGGGAATCTTTTTCGCCGAAGATCGCGACCAGCACGTTGGCGCCGTTAACTTCTTTTTTTCCCGAAGATTGGACGTGCAGGATGGCGCGCTGGATGACGCGCTGAAAGCCGAGCGTCGGCTGGGTGTCGATCTCGCCGTCGCCGGGCACGGTGGGGGTGTGCTGGTCGATGAAGCCGGAAACCTCACGACGAAGTTCTTCGATGTCGGCGGCGCAGGCGCGGAGCACTTCGGCAGCAGACGGGTTGTCGAGCAACGCGAGCAACAAATGCTCGACGGTGATGAACTCGTGACGCTTCTGTCGCGCCTCGACGAAGGCCATATGCAAGCTGACTTCAAGTTCCTGCGCAATCATCCCAGTCCTTTCCCTTCGTGCATCGGTTGCTTCAGTTCTCTTCCATCACGCAAGCGAGCGGGTGTTGATGCCGACGGGCAAATGCACCCACCTGCTCGACTTTCGTGGCGGCCAGATCACGCGGAAACACGCCGCAAACTCCCCGACCGTGCCGATGCACCTTCAGCATGACCACCGTCGCCTGTTCGCGGTTCATGCGGAAGAATTTCTCCAGCACCACCACGACGAAATCCATCGGCGTGTAGTCATCATTCAGCAGCATCACTTTGTAGAGTGGAGGCGGCTTGATCCGTTGCCGTTCCGGCTCGAGAGCGACGCCTTCACTGGGGAGCGTTTGCTTGCGTGTTGCCATGCGGTGATTCTAATGCGAATCAAACACCATACAACTGCGCTGTCATCAGGGGAAAAGGGGGATAAAACCGCCGCCTGGTTCGACCAGGAATCCCCCTCTGATCATGCTGTCGTGCAGCATTGATAGTTGTTGACGCAGTGCGAAAAATTGCGTAAAAGGCGACGGTGTTTGGTTCAAGCTTCGCGTCAGTGCTTCACCCCTTGGGCGTATCCGCTGTAGAGAACTTGCAACACAAACATGTCGCCGGTTGGGCTGAATGGCTTGGGCCGGATATATGTCACGTTTTATGAAAGAGGTTTTATGGCAACGGGTACCGTCAAGTGGTTCAACGACTCCAAGGGTTTTGGCTTCATCACTCCGGATGATGGCAGCGAAGATCTTTTCGCGCACTTCTCCGCAATCAATATGCCGGGCTTCAAGACCCTCAAAGAGACCGAGAAGGTCAGCTTTGAAGTCGTGCAAGGCCCCAAGGGCAAGCAGGCTTCCAACATCCAGAAGGCTTGAGTCAGACGGCTTAGTTGCTTTACTAAGTGCCGTCTTTCCAGCGCCGACTTTTCTGGCGCTGAAAAAAAGCCCGCCAATTTGGCGGGCTTTTTTTTTTGCCGAATTACAAGTTTACATCCGGTCGATCATCGCCTGACCGAAGGCTGAGCACTTGACCTCGGTGGCACCTTCCATCAGGCGCGCGAAGTCGTAGGTGACGATCTTGTCGGCAATGGCGGCCTCCATCGACTTGATGATGAGGTCGGCGGCTTCTTTCCAGCCCAGGTGCCGCAGCATCATTTCGGCGGAAAGAATCAGTGAGCCCGGATTGACATAATCCTTGCCGGCATACTTCGGTGCTGTGCCGTGAGTGGCTTCGAACACCGCGTAGTAATCCGAAATATTGGCACCCGGGGCGATGCCGATGCCGCCCACCTGCGCGGCCAGCGCGTCGGAGATGTAGTCACCGTTGAGGTTGAGCGTGGCGATCACGTCGTATTCGGCAGGGCGCAACAGGATCTGCTGCAGAAAGGCGTCGGCAATGGCATCCTTGATGACGATCTCGCGGCCGGTGCCGGGATTCTTGAACGAACACCAGGGGCCGCCGTCGATCGGCTTGGCGCCGAATTCGTTCTGTGCCAGCGCGTAGGCCCAGTCGCGGAAACTGCCTTCGGTGAACTTCATGATGTTGCCCTTGTGCACGATCGTCACCGACTTGCGGTCGTTGGCGATGGCGTACTTGATGGCGGCGCGCATCAGGCGTTCGGTGCCTTCTTTCGATACCGGCTTGATGCCGATGCCCGAGGTGTTGGGGAAGCGAATCTTCTTGACGCCCATCTCTTCCTGCAGGAACTTGATGATCTTCTTGCAGTTGTCCGATTCGGCCAGCCACTCGATGCCGGCGTAGATATCCTCGGTGTTCTCGCGGAAGATCACCATGTCGGTCTTGGTCGGGTCCTTCAGCGGCGAGGGGATGCCTTTGAAGTAACGCACCGGGCGTACGCACTGGTAGAGATCCATCTCCTGGCGCAGTGCGACGTTGAGCGAACGGATGCCGCCACCGACCGGCGTGGTCAGCGGGCCCTTGATTGAGACGGAGTATTCCTTGCAGGCGTTGAGCGTGTCTGCCGGCAGCCAGACATCAGGGCCATAGAGGCGGGTGGATTTTTCGCCGGCATAGACCTCCATCCAGGAAATTTTCTTCTTGCCACCGTAGGCCTTGGCGACAGCGGCGTCGACCACGGCCTTCATGACCGGGGTGATATCGATGCCGATGCCATCACCCTCGATGAAGGGGATGATGGGATTGTCGGGCGTGGGCTGCCCGGCAATGATTTTCTGGCCTGTGGTCGGGACCTTGATGTGGGTCGTGCTCATGTCTTCTCCATCGCTGTTGTTGTGGAAGTCCAGCTTGAATGATAAACCGTACCGGGGTCAGGGTTGTTTGATATCAAGCAGTGCTCGCCGCGGCGAGTACTGCGTTGAAGCTGGCACTTGGCCGCATGACGGCCTTGAGCTTCTCCAGATCCGCCTTGTAGTAGCCGCCGATATCGACCGGTTTGCCCTGGACGGCCTTGAGTTCGTCGATGATCTTCTGCTCGTTTTCGGTGAGCGCTTTGGCCAGCGGTGCGAAGTGGGTAGCGAGTTCCTTGTCTTCCGTCTGTTCAGCCAGTGCCTGTGCCCAGTACATGGCGAGGTAGAGCTGGCTGCCGCGGTTATCGAGTTCGCCGGTGCGCGTAGAGGGCCCCTTGCTGTTGTCGAGCAGTTTACCGGTGGCTTCGTCCAGCGTCCTGGCCAGCAGCTTCGCCTTGGCGTTGCCGGTCTTGATACCGAGATCTTCCAGTGAAACCGCCAGCGCGAGGAACTCGCCGAGCGAATCCCAGCGCAGATGGTTTTCCTCGACCAACTGCTTGACGTGCTTCGGTGCCGAACCGCCAGCACCTGTTTCGTACATGCCGCCACCCGCCATCAACGGGACGATGGAGAGCATTTTGGCGCTGGTACCCAGCTCCATGATCGGGAACAGGTCGGTCAGGTAATCGCGCAGGATGTTGCCGGTCACCGAGATGGTGTCGAGCCCGCGGGTGACGCGCTCGAGCGTGTAGCGCATGGCCCGCACTTGCGACATGATCTGGATGTCGAGACCGGTGGTGTCGTGATCTTTCAGGTAGGTATGCACCTTCTTGATCAGTTCAGCCTCGTGCGGACGGTAGGGGTCGAGCCAGAACACGGCCGGTGTATTGGAGTTGCGGGCACGGGTAACAGCCAGCTTGACCCAGTCGCGAATCGGGGCGTCCTTGACCTGGCACATGCGGAAGATGTCACCTGCCTCGACATTCTGGGAGAGCAGCACTTCACCGGTCGCCAGATCGGTGATGTTGGCGACGCCGTCTTCCGTGATCTCGAAGGTCTTGTCATGCGAGCCGTATTCCTCGGCTTGTTGGGCCATCAGGCCGACGTTCGGCACGGTGCCCATGGTCTTGGGATCGAAGTTGCCGTGCCACTTGCAGAAGTTGATCATCTCCTGGTAGATGCGGGCGAAAGTGCTTTCCGGCATCACGGCCTTGACATCCTTGGGTCGGCCATCGGCGCCCCACATCTTGCCGCCGATGCGGATCATGGCCGGCATTGAAGCATCGACGATGATGTCATTCGGTGAATGGAAATTGGAGATGCCCTTGGCCGAGTCGACCATCGCCAGCTCCGGACGATGTTCGTGGCAGGCATGCAGGTCATGCATGATCTCCTCGCGCTTGGATGACGGCAACGTGGCGATCTTGTCGTAGAGATTGACCATGCCATTAT
>CAJBAP010000384.1 GCA_903950295.1 uncultured Rhodocyclaceae bacterium | reverse complement strand
GCTTGAGGAAGGCCAGGAACACGGCCTGGTTGGCCTGCGAGCCGGAGTTCGCCTGCACGTTGGCGGCCTCGGCACCAAAGAGTTTTTTGGCGCGGTCGATGGCGAGCTGCTCGGCGACATCGACATGTTCGCAGCCACCGTAATAGCGCTTGCCCGGATAACCCTCGGCGTACTTGTTGGTGAGTTGCGAGCCCTGAGCCTCCATCACCGGCCACGAAACGTAGTTCTCCGAGGCGATCAGCTCGATGTGATCCTCCTGGCGACGGTTTTCTGCGGTAATGGCGGCAAACAGTTCCGGGTCGGTCTTGGCGAGGGTATTTTGCTTTGAAAACATGGCGTTGTCCCGTTGAAGGTGGGGAAAATGGTAATTCTAGCAGCCTGCTTGCTTCAAAGCTCGTCGCGCGACTCCACCAGATGACCGCGCTCGGCCCAGGAGAGGAGTGTCCAGCAACCATTGGCAACCTCGAACCAGTTGATGGCACAGTTGGGTATGGCGAAGTCGCGCGGGGCCGTCAAGGGCGTTCCGGAAGCCTGTCGATGCAGGATGTCGAGCACGCCGCCGTGAGTGAACAGCACCACGGCTGCGCCGGAATGGCGGCGCACGATGTCGTCGCAGGTGCTGCTGATTCGCGCCGCCAGATCGAGCAGGCTTTCGCCGCCTTCCGGGACAAAGCGCGGATCACGGGCGTGGTGGCGGGCGTAGTCGGCGGGGTAGCGCGCCGTTGCTTCCTCGAAGGTCAAGCCCTGAAACAGGCCATAGTGACGCTCGCGCAGGCCGGGCAGCAGTTGCACAGGTAAATGCGCCAGATGGGCGGTTGCCTCGGCGGTCTGACGCGTCCGGATGAGATCGCTGCTGTAGAGGGCGGCAAAGCCCTCATCCAGCAAAGCATTGCCGGTCGCCCGGGCCTGTGCATGGCCGACGGCCGAGAGCGGGATATCGATCTGCCCCTGGATGCGTTTGCCGGCATTCCACTCGGTTTCGCCATGACGCACGACGCACAGGCGGGTTGGTTGTGCCAGCGCAAAAGCCGGGAGCGACGGGAGCACTGGGAGCACTGGGAGCATTAGCGCCGTCCCGCTGGCGCCGACTTTTTCTGCTTCTCCTGCCTCTCCTGATCAAGTGCCTTCTGGTTCATATAGGCCATAAAGGCCAGATCGGTGTAGCCGGAACTCCAGGCCTGATCCCTGAGGAACTGAGCTTGGCTGGCGTGGATTTTTTTCCAGGCCGGATTTTTTCCGTCCAGTTCGGCATACAAGGCCAGGGCCGCCTTGTGCGCCGCGTCCAGCACGGCCTGGGGGAAGGGCATCAACTGGGCGCCGGCGGAAACCAGTTCCCTGAGCGCCAGGGGATTGAAGGCGTCATAGCGCGCCTGAATGCCGAGATGGGCCGTGGCGCTGGCTGCTTCGAGAATGGCCTTGTTGTCGTTTGTCAGCGAATCGTAGGCGCGCTGATTGACGTAGAGCGACAGTTGCGCCCCGCCCTTCCACCAACCGGGGTAGGCATAGTATTTGGCGGCCCGGTCGAGGCCGAGCTTGAGGTCGTCGTGGGGACCGCTCCATTCGGCGGCGTCGATTTTGCCGCTTTCGAGCGCCTTGTAGATTTCGCCGGCCGGCAGG
>CAJBAP010000383.1 GCA_903950295.1 uncultured Rhodocyclaceae bacterium | reverse complement strand
TTCACCACGGCTGGCAGCATCACCCTGCGCGCCGAACTGGCGGAAGAAAGTCCGACCGATGCGTTGTTGCGCTTCGAGGTACAAGATACCGGCATCGGCATTTCGCCCGCAGATCAGCAGCGTCTGTTCACCGCCTTCGAGCAAGCCGACGGCTCGATGACCCGCAAGTACGGCGGCACCGGCCTGGGCCTGGCAATCAGCAAGCGACTGGCCAAACTCATGGGCGGTGACATCGGCGTCGACAGCCAACCCGGCACGGGCAGCACCTTCTGGTTCACCGCCCGGCTCGGCAAGGCAGCAACGGTCAATGGTGCCGTCCCGCCAGCGCCGACTTTATCCAGGCAACCTGCCGATGAAACATTGCTCGACGAGTATGCCGGTACCCGCATCCTGCTGGTCGAAGATGAGCCGATCAATCAGGAAGTCTCACGCAGTTTGCTGGAAGATGCCGGGCTGGTGGTCGACCTCGCTGAAGATGGCGTGGTGGCGGTAGCGCTGGCGCAGCAAAACCGCTATGCGCTGATCCTGATGGACATGCAGATGCCGAATCTGAACGGCGTCGATGCCACGCGGGTGATCAGGGCCTTGCCGGGTTATGCACACACGCCGATCCTGGCGATGACCGCCAATGCTTTCGATGAAGACCGTCAGATCTGCATCGAAGCAGGCATGAACGACCATATCGGCAAGCCGGTCAATCCCGACAAACTTTTCGAGACCCTGTTGAAGTGGCTGTCACCGACTCGCGCCTGAGGTTCAATCCGATGGGAGGCGGGTGTTTGGGCCCATGCAGTTGATCTGATTTTCTAGCCAATACACCGCCTTGCCGATAACCACGATGCTCCCGGAAACTACTGCTGAAGCTGCTGACACCACGCCGGCAAGAACCAGCAAGGCGACACATGCCTCATGGTTGCAGACCAAAAATGCCCCGGCTTGCTCTGAAGTCAGAGACATGCGCTTGATGTTGGTGCCGCATTCAGGGCTATACACTTCGGTAGTCTTGGGCAGATAGATGCATCCCCCCAACAAGACAAGGACGAGAAGCAGAGAGGCCTTGAATCGCATCTGCAGAAACGCCCCCACGCACTTAGCGTCGTCTCTTCTCTGCTTGCTCGAGCTGTTTTCTTTTGAGTTCTCTGGAGTCTGACAGTTTTCCACCGACAACCAGTCCGACAAGAGCGGCAACACCGCCAGTGCCGAGTCTCCAGCCCTGGAAGTCCAGTAAAACCACGACGGCAATGCCAATGGCGCCAACTATTGCCAGTACTCCCGTTATGCCTTTTGCCTGCAGCAGAGATGCGCAGATGAACATGGGCACGAAGGTAATGGCGACTACCCAAATCCAATTGAGGTTGCTCGTATCGATCATGTGGACGCCTTGTGTACGGTGCTTGAATTTCTCAATGTTTGTCGTAGGCCGACGGGGTTGCCCCCGCATGGGCCAGATGTTCGCGTAGTAGTTTGATGTCGCTTTTCGCGCAAGTCGTGCTGTTGTGCGGGTGGTGGAGGAAAAATTCGACACGATTGAGCACGATGCGAAAGCGCGCGCCGTGGCCGCTTTCAACAGTTGCACCAAGGTGATGGAGCAGCGATTCAACCTCACGCCAGTGAATATTGGCGCTCACCGGATCGGTGAAAATGGCATGGAGCAGGTGCGCGTGCTTGTGGCTCATCGGGGCGGCAACGGTAAGGAGGCGGTACGGACATGATAAAACTTTTGTGCGATTAGTTGTCCTCCGTGGTTGCCTGACATTTGCAAATCGTTTCTAATGACGGACTTAGGTAACAACAGCCTGATATTTCGGCCCAATCTTCCGTGCAGGTCTTCGCTCTCGGCATCAATCACCATACCGCACCGCTCGATATCCGTGAGCAGGTGGCGTTCGACCCCGCGCGCATGGTGCAGGCCTTGCACGATCTGTTGCGCGGGCGTCCGGTGCGCGAGGCGGCGATCCTCTCGACCTGCAATCGCACCGAACTGTATTGCGCCACCGAAGAGCCGGCTGCCGCCATTGACTGGCTGGCCGAATACCATGCCCTGTCGGCGCGGCGTATCGACCCCTACCTTTACCAGCACCCGCAGGGCGACGCCGTGCGCCACATGTTCCGTGTTGCTTCGGGGCTCGATTCGATGGTACTGGGCGAGCCGCAGATTCTCGGCCAGATGAAGCAGGCGGCGCGTGTGGCCGAGGAGGCCGGCACGCTGGGCACGTTGCTCAATAAATTGTTCCAGCGCACCTTCTCGGTGGCAAAGGAGGTGCGTTCGACCACCGCCATCGGCGCGAACATCGTTTCGATGGCGGCCGCTGCCGTGCATCTGTCCGAACGCATCTTCGAACGTCTGGCGGACCAGAGTGTTCTGTTCATCGGCGCCGGCGAGATGATCGAACTCTGCGCCGCTCACTTTGCCGGTGGCAAGCCCAAGCGCCTGACTATTGCGAATCGTACGCCCGAGCGCGCCCAGCCGATTGCCGATCGATTCGGCGGCGACGTGTTGCGTCTTGACGAGGTGAGCGAGCGTCTGGCCGATTACGATATCGTGGTGTCCTGCACCGCCAGCGCCCTGCCGATCATCGGCTTGGGCATGGTCGAGCGTGCGCTGAAGGTGCGACGTCACCGGCCGATGGTGATGGTCGACCTGGCCGTGCCGCGTGACATCGAGTCCGAAGTCGGGAAACTCGACGACGTATTTCTCTACACGCTCGATGATCTTGGACAGATCGTTGAATCTGGCCAGGAATCGCGCCAGTCAGCCATTGTCGAGGCTGAAGAAATCATCACCCATCGCGTCGACGATTTTCTCCACTGGATGGAATCGCGCGAAACCGTACCGACCATCCGTGCCTTGCGTGACAGCGCCGAGCGGGCCCGTCGGCATGAACTCGACCATGCCCTGAAATTGCTGCAGCGGGGCGATGATCCGACTCAAGTACTCGAAGCCTTGTCCAAGGGGCTGACCAATAAATTGCTGCATCCACCGACGCAGGCGCTCAACCTGGCCGAGGGTGCCGAGCGTAACGAAGTTGCCCAGGTCATCTCCCGCATCTGGCATCTACACCCCGAGAAGTAGCGGTTGAAGTCCAGTATCCGTTTCCGTCTCGAACAGCTCGCCGATCGCCTCGCCGAACTTGATGCACTGCTGGGTGCCGAGGCAGCCACGCGTGACATGGAGGCTTTTCGTCGTCTCAACAAGGAACGCGCCGAAATCGCCGAGGTAGTGACCCTCTTCGACGCTTATCGCAAGGCCGAGGCCGATTTGGCCACCGCCGCCGCCATGGACAGTGATGCCGAGATGCGCGAGTTTGCGCGCGAGGAAGCCGCCGCCGCACAAGCCACCATGAGCGGCCTCGAGGCCGACCTGCAACGTGCGCTGTTACCGCGCGATCCGGACGACGACAAGAGCGTGTTTCTCGAAATTCGCGCCGGCACCGGCGGCGACGAGTCAGCCCTGTTTGCTGGCGATCTGTTCCGCATGTACGCACGTTTCGCCGAGCGTAACCGCTGGAAGGTCGAGGTGGCCTCGAAGAGCGAATCCGATCTGGGCGGCTACCGCGAAATCATTGCCCGTATCGAGGGCATTGGGGTTTATGCAAAACTCAAGTTCGAATCCGGCGGTCACCGCGTGCAGCGCGTGCCGACCACCGAGGCGCAGGGGCGTATTCATACTTCGGCCTGTACGGTGGCGGTGCTGCCGGAGGTCGATGCCGTCGATGACGTTGCCATCAACCCGGCCGATCTGCGTATCGATACCTTTCGCGCTTCGGGTGCCGGTGGCCAGCACATCAACAAGACCGACTCGGCGGTACGCATCACCCACATTCCCTCGGGCCTGGTCGTCGAATGTCAGGATGACCGCTCGCAGCACCGCAACAAGGCACAGGCGCTGAGCGTGCTGGCCGCGCGCCTCAAAGACATGCAGGTACGCGCGCAACAACAGGAGCGTGCCAGCACGCGCAAGAACCTGATCGGTAGCGGCGATCGCTCCGAGCGCATTCGTACCTACAATTTCCCGCAGGGGCGGGTCACCGACCACCGCATCAACCTGACGCTTTACAAGATCGACGCCATCATGGACGGCGATCTCGGCGATCTGCTCGCCGGACTGAATGCGGAGCATCAGGCCGACCTGCTGGCGGCACTCGCCGGGGACGCATGAGCCTTTCGTTCGCCGCGGTACTGGCCGAGGCACGCCAGTGCATTCCAGCGGCTGAAGCACGCCTTTTGCTGGGTGACCTGCTGGAGCGTTCTGCCGCCTGGCTCGAGGCGCATCGCGAGGAAAGTCTGGCGGCGGATCAACTTGTGCAATTTCGTGCGCTGGTAGCCCGTCGCGCGGCGGGTGAGCCGATAGCCTATCTGCTGGGCCGGCGCGAGTTTTACGGGCGTGATTTCTCGGTATCGCCAGACGTGTTGATTCCCCGTCCGGAAACGGAATTGCTGGTTGATGTGGCGCGGGAAAAAGTCGGCGCTGGCGGGACGGCAAAGATTCTCGATTTAGGCACCGGCAGCGGCTGCATCGGCATCACGCTGGCGCTCGAATTGCCCGCCGCGCAGGTCATTGCCGTTGATGTCGCGCCCGCTGCACTTGTCGTGGCAAGAGAGAATGCGAGCCGATTGAAGGCGCCAGTCGAGTTGCTTGAAAGCGACTGGTTTGCCGCCTTGCCGCCGTTGCGTTTTGATCTGATCGTTGCCAACCCACCCTATGTCGCGTCGGGCGATCCGCACCTCGTTACCGGGGATTTACGCTTTGAACCAGCCGGAGCCCTGACCGACCATGCTGACGGCCTGGCCGCGATTCGCCACATTGTCACGGCTGCGCCGGCGTGGCTAATGCCGCGCGGCTGGTTGTTGTTCGAACATGGCTACGACCAGGCCGTTGCCGCCAGGGAATTACTGCTTGCTGCCGGTTTCGTCGCCATCGAGCAACACCGCGATCTGGCCGGCATTATCCGCGTGAGCGGTGGCTGCCTGGTTTGACCCAGTTGCTTGAAGCAGCTTGACCATGGCCGAGCCAGCCGCTAAACTATACCCGACTAATTTCATAAGCTATTATTTAAGGAAGCCAACATGGATGCCAAAGAAAAAATTCACCAGACCGTTACTCAGAATCCCGTCGTGCTCTACATGAAGGGTACCCAGCAATTTCCGCAGTGCGGATTTTCGGGGCGGGCCGCGCAGATTCTCAAGGCCTGCGGCGTCGATTTCATCGACGTTAATGTGCTGGCTGATGCCGAAGTGGTCCCGGCACTGCGCGAATACGCCGACTGGCCGACGATTCCGGTGCTCTACATCAAGGGCGAATTCATCGGTGGTTGCGACATCATGACCGAGATGTATCAGGCGGGCGAACTGCAACAGAAGCTCGCGACGATCAACTGAAGCTAGGCGCGCAGTTCGACCAGCAACTTCTCGATCATCCGGCGTGCCTGGCCGAGATAGGCGCTGCCGAACAGGTTGAAGTGATTGAGGATGTGGTACAGGTTGTAGAGCGTCTTGCGGGTTTCGTAGCCGGCATCGAGCGGCCAGGCTGCACGGTAGGCGGCGTAGAACGATTCAGGAAAGCCACCGAACAGTTCGGCCATGGCGATATCGGTTTCGCGGTCGCCACGATAGACCGCCGGGTCGAAAATTACCGGCGTGCCATCTGCCAGTTGTGCAGCATTGCCCGACCACAGATCGCCGTGCAGCAGGCTGGGCGCCGGGCGGTAGTCGACAAAAAAAGCGGCGACGCGTTCGGCCAGCTTTTCGCCCCGGTCACGCAGTTCGCGCACCATGCCGTTGCTGCTGGCAAGCTGCAACTGCGGTCGCAAGCGTTCCTCGGCGTAGAAGCCGGCCCAGGTACGATGTGACTGGTTCGACTGCGGTGTGCTGCCGATGAAGTTGTCGCGCGGCCAGCCGTAGGTGGCTGTTTCCTCGCTGCCCGTGTGGTGGTGCATCTCTGCCAATTGTTCGCCGAGCCGGGCGCCGCTGACGCGCTCGAGCGGCGCGAGTTCAAAGTATTCGAGTTCGAGCCAGGCCTCGCGACCCGCTATGCCATGGCCCAATACCTCCGGGACACGCATGACCTGCACTGCGCGCAGGGCAGCAAGTCCATCAACTTCTGCTGCGAACATCGGTGCCTGCTCCACAGCGCCGGTCTTCCTGAAGCGCTGCGGCTCTGCCGGGACGGCCATCAGGTTTGTGCCAGCAGCGTGTTGGTGCGCGCCAGACGCTCGGCGAGCACGAGCAGAAACCCCTGATAGAAGTGCATGCGGCAGGCATCCGAGGCGTGTCGCAGGGAAGTGCCGGGGATGGTCACGACGCGCGCTGCCGTTTTGGCGGTGACGTCGGCAACGCGGTGCGGGTGGCGACGATCGATCACGGCCATTTCACCGATGACTTCGCCGTGGCCCAGCGTACCCAGTGCATGTTCCTGCTTGGTGACGCCCAGTTCGCCTGCGAGGACAAAACAGAAATAATCGCCGGGATCACCATCTTTCATGAGTCGGGTGCCGGCGGCCACGTCTTCCCAGCGCGCGAAACGCACGATCTCCCAGATTTCAACATCGGAGAAATCGTCGAAGAAGTGGAGCAGGCGCAGGGTTTCAAACTTTTCGCTGTCCGGTACGACCATCTGGCGCGTGGCGAGTTGCTGGTTGCGAAAAGCCTGCGCGAGGTCATGCGAAAACTCGGCCCAGCTGGCGTAACGATTCGGTAGTTCCTTTTGCATGGCTCGCGCCACGACGGCATCGAGCGCGGCGGGGATGTCGTTGCGGAAGGTCGAGGGCGGCGGCGGGTCGATGTTGCAGATCTGGTAGATCATGCCGAAGTTGCTGCTGGCCTGGAACGGCAGGCGGCCGGTGAGCAGTTGGTACATCACCACGCCGAGTGAATAGATGTCGGTCTGGTGGTTGAGCGTTTGCTCCTGCACCTGCTGGGGCGACATGTAGGCAGGCGAACCGACGCCGACGACCTGGGTCTGGGTTTGGTCCTCGCCGGTGCGGATGCAGGCCCCGAAGTCCGATATCTTGATATCGCCGCCGCCAATATCGATGGATTCATCTTCCCGCGCGAGCAGAATATTGGCGGGCTTGATGTCGCGGTGGGTGATGCCGAGCCGATTGGCATATTCGAGGGCGCGCGTGCATTTGAAGATGATCTCGACCACGCGGTCGATCGGCAGCAAAGTCTCGTGGCTGCAAAACTGTTCCAGCGTGCCGCCCTGCACGTACTCCATGACGATGTAGCTTTCTTCCTCGCCCACGACCGCATCGAAAATCTGCACGATGTGCGGGTGCATCAGCTTGCCGGCAAGCGAGGCCTCGTTGATCAGCAAGTGGCGGAACAGCTTGCCGCGTTCGCGATCCTTGAGGATGTCCGGAAAGATCAGCTTGACCGCCACCTCGCGCTCGGCGAAGGGGTCGTAGGTCAGATAGACGGTGGAAGTCGCCCCTTCGCCGAGTTTGCGGATGACCTCATATTTGCCGCCAATTTTTTCCATGCCGGGGTTTTCAGCGTGGCTCAGAGCGTGTTACGCAGACGGGCGATCGCAGCCATGACCTGATTCGGTGCCGTGCCGCCAATATGATCGCGCGCGGCGAGCGAACCGGCAACCGACAGCACGTCAAACACATCGTCGCCAACCAGTGGCGAAAAGCCTTGCAATTCGGCGAGCGAGAGGTCGGCCAGATCGCAGCCCTTCAGCTCGGCGGCGCGCACGGCAAGCGCTACCGCCTCGTGGGCGTCGCGGAAGGGCAGACCCTTCTTCACCAGATAGTCGGCAAGATCGGTCGCGGTGGCATAGCCCTGACGCAACGCGGCAGCCATTGCTGTTGCTTTAACCTGGATGCCTGTCGCCATGTCGGCGAAGATGCGCAGCGTATCGATGAGGGTGTCTGCCGTGTCGAACAGGGGTTCCTTGTCTTCCTGGTTGTCCTTGTTGTAAGCCAGTGGCTGGCCCTTCATCAAGGTGAGCAAACCCATCAGGTGACCGAAGACGCGGCCGCTCTTGCCGCGCGCAAGCTCGGGCACATCGGGATTTTTCTTCTGCGGCATGATCGACGAACCGGTGCAGAAACGGTCGGCCAGATCGATGAAGCCGACGCGCGGGTTCATCCAGAGAATCAACTCCTCGGAGAGGCGCGACAAATGCACCATTACCAGTGACGCGGCGGCGCAGAATTCGATGGCGAAGTCGCGGTCGGACACGGCATCGAGGGAGTTCTCGCAAACGCTGTCAAACCCGAGTTCGCTGGCAACAAAGGCGCGGTCAATGGGGAAGGTGGTGCCGGCCAGCGCGGCGGCGCCGAGCGGCAGCCGATTGACGCGCTTGCGGCAATCGGCGAAGCGTTCGCGGTCACGGCGCAGCATCTCGACGTAGGCGAGCAGGTGGTGGCCGAAGGTAACGGGCTGCGCTACCTGCAAATGGGTGAAACCGGGCATCGGCGTGGCGGCATGCTGTGCGGCGACATCAAGCAGGGCGCGCATGAAGTTGGCCAGCAGTGTGTCGATGCTGTCGATGCTGTCGCGCAACCAGAGGCGGATGTCGGTGGCGACCTGGTCATTGCGTGAGCGGCCGGTGTGCAGGCGTTTGCCGGCGTCGCCGATCAGTGCGGTGAGGCGTTTCTCGATATTGAGGTGCACATCCTCATCGTCGAGGTTCCAGACAAACTTGCCGGCCGCTATCTCGTCGGCAATCTGCGCCATGCCGCGCTCGATGGCAGTAAAGTCAGTTTGTGCAATGATGCCCTGGCGGGCCAGCATCTTGGCGTGAGCGAGTGAGCCGCGAATATCCTGGGGCGCCATGCGCTGGTCAAAAAAGACCGAGGCAGTGTAACGCTTGACGAGATCTGAGACCGGCTCGGCAAAGCGGCCGGACCAGGCTTTGGCCGTGGTGGCTGTGGTGAGGGGGGTGGCAGGGCTGGCGGCGGAATTTTGATCTGACATAATGTACGCGGAATTATTGAGAATGAATCGATGCCTGCAAGCCCATGAGTATACCCTCGCGTCCGCCCGTCCTCCGCCTGCCCGACTTCCGTAACCAGGGAGTCTGGTTGCGGCTGTTGTTGACGGCGAATGGCCTGTTGCTGGCGGTGGCGCTGATCGGCAATCGTGAACTGGCCCAATTGCCGCGCGAAGTGGTCGAGCTGGCCGCGCTGGTCGAACCGGCCTTGCTGCTGATTCTGAGCATCCTGTTCGTCTTCTCGCCATGGCTGCAACGGCTGCCGCCACGCCTGGGCATGCTGGTGGTAGTGGCTGTGGCGATGATGGTAATGGCCGGGGTGGACGCCCTGCTGAGTCGCATCTTCGGTGGTCAGGGGGGCTGGCGCCCGCTGCTGGCAGCCGGTTTGAGCGCGGTGCTGATGTTGACCTGGTTCAACTTGCGCACCCGTGCGCAAACACCGGCCCTGGCCGAGGCACGCCTGCAAGCGCTGACGGCTCGCATTCGCCCACATTTTCTCTTCAACAGCCTGAATGCAGTGCTCGGCGTGATTCGCGAAGATCCGCGCCGTGCCGAGGCCGCGCTGGAAGAGCTTGCCGAGTTGTTCCGCGCCCTGATGCAGGACAACCGCGAACTGGTGCCCCTGTCGGACGAAATCATGCTGGCGCGTAAATATCTGGA
Organism: uncultured Rhodocyclaceae bacterium; assembly: GCA_903950295.1. The sequence continues at coordinate 3,205 of CAJBAP010000383.1, read as the reverse complement.
TATCGAACACCTGCGCCTCGGCGAACGGTTGCGGGTGGTGTGGGCGGTGGGCGACTATCCGCATGACGTGCTGGCGCCGCCGCTGTTGCTGCAACCCCTGTTGGAAAACGCCGTGCATCACGGTATCGAACCGGCACCGACGCCGGGCGAGATTCATGTGCGGATAGGCGCCACGCGCGATGGTGTACGCATCGAGATCGACAATCCCTGGCTGGGCGAGGACGCGCACCGCTCTGGCAATCGCATGGCGCTGGAAAATCTGCGCGAGCGGCTGATGCTGTTTTACGATCTCGAGGCGCGACTGGAGACCGATGTCGCGGATGGCCGGTATCGCGTACGGGTCGATTTGCCGAAACGCGGCGTGTCATGACCGAATTGGCCCGAATCCTCATCGTGGACGATGAACCCCCGGCGCGCGCGCGCTTGCGTACGCTGCTGGCCGACATCGCCGCTGACTTCCCGCACCAGATCGTCGGCGAGTGTGGTGATGGTGTGGCGGCGCTGGAACTGCTGCTGTGCAGCCCCGCTGATATCGCGCTTATCGACATCAACATGCCGCGCATGGATGGCATCGAATTGGCGCAGCAACTGGCCGGAAACCCCCAGTCGCCGGCGGTGGTATTTGTGACCGCCCACGACGAATATGCTCTCAAGGCCTTTGAATTGGCCGCTGCTGATTACCTGATGAAACCGGCGCGGGCCACTCGTTTGCTGGAGGCGCTCAAGAAGGCACGCCGTCTGGTACTGGCCGATCCGCTGTTGCAAGCGCTGGCACCTGCCGGACGCACTCGGCTGCGCGTGGTCGAGCGTGGCAACGTGCTGCTGGTGCCGGTGGCCGACGTGCTCTATCTGCGTGCCGAGAAGAAATACGTCACGGCGCGCACGGTGGAGCGCGAGTACCTGCTGGAAGATCCGCTTGCCCAACTCGAGACCGAGTTTGCGCTGCGCTTTATGCGCATCCATCGCAATTGCCTGGTCGCGGCAGATGCTGTCGCCGGGGTGGTGCGCGCAAGTGACGGCGCGGGAGACGCTGGCGACCCGCATTGGGAGCTTTGTTTGAAAGGCGTGCCCGAACGCTTGCCGGTGAGTCGGCGCCAATGGCCGCAGGTTAAAGCGCAGCTTGGTTTGTAAAAACCGTCCGCATGCTGCGCCGCAATACTAAAATGCTCGGCTGACCGAGATTTCCACCCTTCCTTCCGACCCCATCATGAAACACATCCGCAGCATCCTTGTCGCCAACCGCAGCGAAATCGCCATCCGTGTCCTGCGCGCCGCCAGCGAAATGGGCATTCGCACCATCGCCATCTATTCCAGCGAAGACCGCTTCGCCCTGCATCGGTTCAAGGCAGACGAGTCCTATCTGGTCGGTGCCGGCAAGAAACCGATCGCGGCCTATCTCGACATTGCGGACATCATCCGCATTGCCAAGGAGGCGCATGTCGATGCGATTCATCCGGGCTACGGTTTTCTCTCCGAGAACCCGGAGTTTGCCGAAGCTTGCGCTGCGGCCGGCATCGTCTTCATCGGCCCGCAACCGGAGGTGATGCGCCTTCTCGGCAACAAGGTATCGGCACGCGAACTGGCGCAGCAGGCCGGCGTCCCTGTGGTGCCGGCGACGATTGCCCTGTCGAACGATTTGGCCGAAGCCAAGCAACAGGCGGCCGTCGTCGGTTACCCGCTGATGCTGAAGGCCAGTTGGGGCGGCGGCGGACGTGGTATGCGGGTCGTTGAAACCGAGGCCGATCTTGGTCCAGCCATGGACATTGCCCGCCGCGAGGCGCTTGCGGCTTTCGGCAACGACGAGGTTTATCTGGAACGGCTGGTGCGCCGCGCGCGCCACGTCGAAGTACAGGTGATGGGTGACACGCACGGCAACCGCGTGCATCTGTTCGAGCGTGATTGCTCGGTGCAGCGGCGCAACCAGAAGGTGGTCGAGCGCGCGCCGGCACCCTACCTCTCCGCACAGCGCCGCACCGAGTTATGCGATGCCGCGCTGCGCCTGGCGCGGGCGGCCAATTACACCCATGCCGGCACGGTCGAGTTCCTCATGGATGCCGACACCGACAAGTTCTACTTCATCGAGGTCAATCCGCGCATCCAGGTCGAGCATACGGTGACCGAACTGGTGACCGGCGTCGATGTCGTCAAGGCGCAGATTCGCATCTCCGAGGGCGCCACGATTGGCGACGAGGATTCCTATGTGCCGCGGCAAGAGGAAGTGCGCCTGAACGGTCATGCCCTGCAATGCCGCATCACCACCGAAGATCCGGAAAATGGCTTCACGCCCGACTACGGTCGCATCGGCGTCTATCGCAGCCCGGCTGGTTTCGGCATTCGTCTCGACGGCGGCACCGCCTATTCTGGCGCGGTGATCACCCCCTATTACGACTCGCTGCTGGTTAAGGTCACTTCATGGGGCCATACGCCCGAAGAGGCCGCGCGCCGCATGGATCGTGCGCTGCGCGAGTTCCGCGTGCGTGGTCTGGCGTCGAACTTGCTGTTCCTCGAGAACGTGATTGCCCATCCCCTGTTTCTCTCGGGCGAGTGCACGACACGCTTCATCGACGATACACCGGAGCTGTTCAAGTTCCAGAAGCGGCGCGATCGCGCGACGCGCCTGTTGAAGTTCCTGGGTGATGTGACGGTGAATGGCAACCCGGAGATGAAGGGGCGTGCCCTGCCGCCGTTGCCCATGGCCAAGCCGATCAAGCCCTCCGCGGCAATGTGCGATCTTTCGCTCGAACCGCCCGCTGGCACACGCAACAGGCTGCAAGCAATGGGCGCCACGAAATTTGCCGAGTGGATGCGCAACGAGAAGCGCGTGCTGCTCACTGACACGACCATGCGCGATGCGCACCAATCCTTGTTTGCCACGCGCATGCGTACGCACGACCTGACCGAGATCGCGCCGCACTACGCGCGCATGCTGCCCGACCTGTTTTCGCTCGAATGCTGGGGTGGCGCTACCTTCGACGTGGCGATGCGCTTTCTCAAGGAAGACCCGTGGGAGCGCCTGGCGCGTCTGCGTGAGGCCGTGCCGAACGTGCTGTTCCAGATGCTGCTGCGCGCCTCCAACGCGGTCGGCTACACCAATTATTCCGACAACGTCGTGCGCTACTTCGTGCAGCAGGCGGCGAAGGAAGGGGTTGATGTCTTCCGTGTCTTCGATTCGCTCAACTGGGTCGACAACATGCGCGTCGCGATG
>CAJBAP010000382.1 GCA_903950295.1 uncultured Rhodocyclaceae bacterium | reverse complement strand
GCCATCAGCAAGCGGTTGGCGCAGTTGATGGGTGGCGCTGTCGGCGTGGAGAGCACGATGGGACAAGGCAGCACCTTCTGGTTCACCGTGCGATTGGGCAAGACCACGGATGCCGTCCCGCCAGCGCCGACTTTTGCTCAAGACAGCGCTGAACTGCGCCTGAAAACCCAATTCGCCGGCACGCGCATCCTGCTGGCCGAAGACGAACCGATCAACCAGGAAGTCTCGCGCGGCCTGCTCGAGGATGTCGGCCTCGTCGTCGATCTGGCCGAGGATGGCGCCATCGCGCTGGACATGGCCCAGCGTACCGCTTACGCCCTGATCCTGATGGACATGCAGATGCCCAACCTGAACGGGGTCGATGCCACCAAGGCAATTCGTAACATGGGCACCGGTTCGCTGAACCAGGAGACCCCCATCCTCGCCATGACCGCGAATGCCTTCGACGAGGATCGCCAAGTCTGTTTGGATGCCGGCATGAACGATCACATCGGCAAGCCGGTCGATCCGGAGCGGTTGTTTGAAACCTTGTTGAAGTGGCTGTCCATGCCCCGCGCTTGAGGGTGTTCTGCGTTAATCTTGCAAGTCTTGCCTGCCGGAGCCTGTAGTTATGACCGATCTTTCCATCGCAAAAAAGCTCGCCCCTTACAAGCCGAAGCACAAACTGCGTTTCATTACGGCTACCTCGTTGTTCGATGGCCATGACGCTTCGATCAATATCATGCGGCGCATCCTGCAGTCTACCGGTGTCGAGGTGATTCACCTTGGGCACAACCGCTCGGTGCAGGAGATTGTCAACGCGGCCTTGCAGGAAGACGTGCAGGGCATCGCCATCACCTCCTACCAGGGCGGGCATATCGAGTTCTTCAAGTACATGATCGACCTGCTGCGCGCGGGGGGTGGCAAGGAGATCAAGGTATTCGGCGGTGGCGGCGGCGTCATCGTGCCGGCGGAAATCGAGGAACTGCATGCCTATGGCGTGACGCGCGTGTATTCGCCCGAGGATGGCGCCCGGCTCGGCCTGCAAGGCATGATCAACGATGTGGTATCCACCAGCGATTTCGATCTGACGGCGAAGACAACCGTCGAGGTCGACGATCTGGATTTGCGTGGCGGCAACTATCGTTTGCTGGCGCGCGCGATCACCCAGCTGGAAAACGAGCCGAACGGATCTCTGGCCCAGGCCATCAAAAATTCCGCCATCCCGCCAGCGCTGACTTTAGGCATCACCGGCACGGGTGGTGCCGGCAAGTCCAGCCTGACCGATGAGCTGATTCGACGCTTCCGCCTCGACCAGGATGACGCGCTCAAGATCGCCATCATCTCCATTGATCCGTCGCGCAAGCGTACCGGCGGCGCACTCTTGGGCGATCGCATCCGCATGAACGCCATCGAGCATCCCAACATTTTCATGCGTTCGCTGGCGACGCGCGATACCGGGAAAGAAATTTCTGCTGCGTTACCCGAGGCCATCGCTGCCTGCAAACTCTCGGGTTTCGACCTGGTCATCGTCGAAACCTCCGGCATTGGCCAGGGCGACGCTGCCATCGTGCCGCATGTGGATACCTCGCTCTACGTCATGACCCCCGAATTCGGTGCCGCCTCGCAGTTGGAGAAGATCGACATGCTCGACTTCGCCGATTTCGTCGCCATCAACAAGTTCGACCGCAAGGGCGCAGCCGACGCGCTGCGCGACGTGCGCAAGCAGTATCAGCGCAATCGCGAGAGATTCAATGAAAGCCCCGAAGCCATGCCGGTGTTCGGCACTCAGGCCTCG
>CAJBAP010000381.1 GCA_903950295.1 uncultured Rhodocyclaceae bacterium | reverse complement strand
CCGTCGCACGTCGCATGGTGCTCAATTTGTCGATCGCCTTTATCCCGCTGGCGGTCCTTGGCTTGGCGTTTGGCAAGCTAATCAAGGCCACACTGTTCAATCCGGTGGCGGTTGCCGGTGCTTTCATTCTTGGCGGCTTCATCATCCTGTGGGCCGAGAGGCGCACGCATACCGTCCGCGTTCAGAGCGTGGACGAATTGACGCCAACCGACGCCCTGAAGCTGGGCCTGGCCCAAGCCTGTGCCCTGATTCCCGGAACGTCGCGCTCCGGCGCCACCATCATCGGCGGACTGTTCTTTGGTCTTTCGCGCAAAGCCGCAACCGAGTTTTCGTTCTTCCTGGCAATCCCGACATTGATCGCCGCCACGGCATACCAGCTTTACAAGGAACGCGCGTTGCTCTCGGCGGACGACCTCGGGATGTGGGCGGTAGGATTTGTCTCCGCTTTTGCATCCGCATTCCTTTGCGTGCGCTGGCTGTTGCGCTACATTTCCTCGCACGATTTCACGGTATTCGCCTGGTACCGTATCGTTTTTGGCATCGTGGTACTGGCCACCTGGCAGTTCGGATGGGTCAATTGGACCAGCCACTAATTCTGTATCTTCATGGCTTCACCAGCGGTCCGCAATCGCACAAGGCGCAGGCCTTGGGCCAACGCATGGCGGCACGCGGCTACGGTCAGCGCTTTATATGCCCGCAACTGCCAGCCTCGCCAGCGGCGGCAATCGAGCTGACCGAAGACCTCATCGCATCAAAAGTCGGCGCTGGCGATACGGCGGCTCAACCCCTGACTGTCGTCGGCTCCTCGCTCGGCGGGTTCTACGCCTCCTGGCTGGCCGAGCACCATGACTGCCGCGCGGTTCTGGTTAATCCAGCGGTCGCCTCCGCCGTATCGCTTGAAAAATACATTGGCCCGCAACGCTGGCTTTATAGCGGTGAGGCGTTTGAATTCACCCGCCAACATATCGCCGAGCTGGCCGCTCTGGAACTACCCGCACTGAGCAAACCGCAACGCTTCTGGCTATTGGTCGAAACGGGCGACGAAACGCTGGATTACCGCCATGCCGTGAACCGCTACACCGGAGCCCGACAGACCGTGTTGCCGGATGGTGATCACAGCTTTACGCGTTGGACGGAGTATCTCGACGAGATCATCGATTTCGCCGGATTCAAGTGATGGAGGCCCGGCAGCATGTCCGTCATGGCGTCATTGCCGGACTCAGCGCTTATCTGGTCTGGGGACTGGTTCCGGTTTTCTTCAAGCAACTGCAGGGGGTGCCAGCAAACGAGATCATTGCCCATCGTGTGCTCTGGTCCCTGTTGTTCATGACCGCCGTGCTCGCCCTTGGCCCGGGATTCAAGCCGGCATTGGCGGTAGCACGGATTCCGGCGCAACTCGGCCGCATCGCCGTTGCCGCAACGCTGGTGCTGGTGAACTGGCTGATCTTTGTATATGGGGTCAATACCGGGCGCATCCTCGAAACCAGTCTCGGTTATTTCATCCTGCCGCTGTTCAATGTGGCGCTTGGCGTGCTCGTCCTCAATGAAAAGTTGCGCCGGCTGCAATGGCTGGCTGTGTTCCTGGCCGCCAGCGGGGTGGCAATCGAGGCCTTCCGGGTTGGCGGTTTGCCATGGATTTCATTGGCGTTGGCGCTCACTTTCGGGTTCTATGGCCTAATGCGCAAGCGGCTCCAGCTGGATGCCGCCAGCGGGTTGTTTCTCGAAACCGTCTGCATCACGCCCTTTGCCGCGCTTTACTTGCTGTGGCTAGGTGGCAGCGGGCAGGCTCATTTTGGACAGACCACCAGGCTTGATCTGCTACTCGTTTCCACCGGCGTGGTCACCGCCGTGCCACTCCTGTTATTCGCGATTGCAGCGCGT
>CAJBAP010000380.1 GCA_903950295.1 uncultured Rhodocyclaceae bacterium | reverse complement strand
TGGGACCGGACTGGAAGGCGGCCTATCTGCCCAATCCGCAGATGGAGCCGCGCGCATTTCTGCGCGAAGTGGCCGACGATCTCGGTACCGCCGATGGCGAGCCCGAAGCCGCCCACGTCGTCAAGCGCCTGAATCGTCGCCTGCTCGATCTGGCACGCGCCGGCAAGAAGGTGGTGTTATGCATCGACGAAACGCAGACCATGCCGCGCCTGACTCTCGAAAGCCTGCGCCTCTTGTCGAACCTCGAAACCGAGAAGCGCAAACTCTTGCACATCATCCTGTTCGGTCAGCCGGAGTTGGACGAAATGCTGGAAGCGCATTCAGCGCGACAGATCAAGCAGCGCATCGTCTTCCATCACCAGTTGCGGCGGCTCGATACCGATGAAACCGGTAACTATGTCGAGCAGCGCCTGCGCATCGCCGGGCACAGCGGAGATCCAGTATTCGCTTCGTCTGCGGTAAAGGCCCTGCATTTCCATGCCAATGGCACCCCGAGGCTGGTCAATATCCTCGCGCACAAGGCTATGCTGGCAGCTTTCGGCGAGGGCGTGGCCCGCGTCGAGGATCGCCACGTCAAGGCAGCCGCCAAGGATACCAGCGGTGCGCTACAAGCCAGGCGCTGGTGGCCATGGTAAGAATGGCCCCCCACGCTCGCAAACCCGGCTCGCTGCCCCCCACAGGTGGGCCTCATTTGGCAACTGAGCCTCCTTGGGGCGGCCCGGCGGAGGCATAGGCGATGAGCGTCATCAATCAAATGCTGCGTGACCTGGACGCACGCCAGGCCAGTGATCAGGAACGCGCCGGCCTGCCGGCACACCTGCGTACCTTGCCGCCCACATCGGCAGGCCGGCGACAAGCCTGGCGCACGCTGGCACTCGGCATGGGGATGGGCGCCCTGATCGCCGGCATCCTGGTGAGTGTGTTGATGGCGCCCGCATCGGCACCCATTGCACCCACAACAGCTATTCAACCAAACCTTCCTGCGCCAGTGGCGCCTGCCACACCCGCCGTCCCGCCAGCGCCGACTTTTGCGGCACCACGGGAAGAAGCACCCTCCCCGCCGCCATCACCCATTGATGCGGGCGAGATGAAGTTATCCACCCTGCTGGCACTGGCACAGCCCGTAGTGCCGCCTGCAGCCAAGCCCGCACCTGCTGCAACAAAGCCAGCCCCGACGCCCGCCAGGCCAGAGCAGGAAACCGCAAAACCGGCGCCGGAAACTAGCAAGCATCCCGTCGTACCGCGCGAAAACAAGGCCGCAGCACCGACCGTAGAACATGCTTCCGCCGATACGCAGATCGACAAGCGCGCGCGCGGTGGTCAGGGCCGCGAATTGGCCGAGGCTGAATATCGCAAGGGCATGCAGGCGGTGAAGCGCGGCGAAAACTCCGCTGCCCAGCAACCGCTGCAGCGGGCCCTTGAGCTTGACCCCACACTGGCCAAGGCACGTCAGGCCCTGCTTTCGGTACTGGTCGGCAACAAGCAATGGGCGGAAGCCCTGCAGGTGGCAAAAAGCGGCTTGGCGCTCGACCCGGCACAGTCTGGTTGGGCCATCATTCTCGCCCGCCTGCAATTCGAGCAGGGCGACACGGCGGCTGCGGTGGAAACCCTCGGGCTCTATCTCGCCTATGCCGGAGCGGACGCCGATTACCATGGGCTCTTCGCTTATCTGCTGCAAAAACAGCAGCGTCCTGCCGAAGCCTCGGAGCGCTTCAAGACCGCATTGTCCTTGCGGCCGAATGAAGGTCGCTGGTGGTTCGGGCTCGGGTTGTCGCTCGAAAACGCGGGCCGGGGTGACGAGGCAAAAGAAGCCTACGCCCAGGCCAAGCAAGTCGGCAATCTTCCCGCCGACATGGCGGCGACAGTGGAGCAAAAGCTCCGGTAGCGCCGCTGTTTAGTTCCGGCATAACGCCCGCTGGCGCGGGTATCAGTCTTCTCTGAAACTTTGTTTTACCGCGCGCGCCACCACCCAGTTTGTGACGCGTACCGCACCGTGATCCTTGAGCACGCGTGCAACGGCATCAAGCGTGGCCCCGGTGGTCATGACATCATCGACCACGATGACCGCCCGCCCTGAAAAATCACCGCGACATTCAAATGCATGACGCATGTTGCCGCGTCGCGCGCGCCACGGCAGCAGGCTTTGCGGTACGGTTTCACGGGCGCGCACCAGCGTCGTCGCGTCAAGCGGCAGCTGCAGGGCGCGCGCCAGCGGGCGCGCTATCTCCAGCGCCTGATTGAAACCTCGTTCCCGCAGACGCAACGCTGCCAGGGGCACGGGTACGATCACATCACCGGCAGGATGTGCGCCCGCCAGGAGAACTTCGGCAAAATAGTCGGCGGATGCCAAGCGATGGTCAAATTTGAGGTTCTGCACCAGGCGATCGACCGGAAAACCATAGCGCAGCGCGGCAAACGTGGCATCGTAAGCCGGTGGCGACTTGAGACAGGCACCACAGGCGAGCGCGGACACGCCGAGCGGCGCGGCACAAACCGGGCAAACGGGCGCGGGCAAGCACGGCAAATCCTCCCGGCAACCGGGGCACAATGCGGACGAAGCCGACCCGGATAACCGGAGCGACACGCCGCAAAGCAGACAGCTGCGTGGCAGCAAGCTATTGAAAAGCGGGGCTAGGAGCGACGAAATTGACAAGGGCTGGGCCGTTATTGATGGCGGATAATTGGTGGATGGGTCGAACGATGAACTTGCGAAAAGACTTTTCCGGGGCGGCTGCATCTTATGACAGTGCGGCGGTGCTGGCACGTGAAGTCGGCCGACGCATGGCGACCCGGCTCGATTTTGTACGCCTGACGCCGCAGTGCGTGGCCGACATTGGCTGCGCCACTGGCGATGGTGTACGCGAGTTGCAGCGCCGCTATCCGAAAGCCTTGCCGCTGGCGGTGGATTTTGCGCGGCCGATGCTGGCAGCGGTGCAAACGCATGCCGGTTGGTGGATGCGCACACGCGGCCTTGCGCCACGCTGCCTGAATGCCGATGTATGCGCCTTGCCTCTGGCGGACGCCAGCCTTGATCTGGTCTGGTCAAACCTGATGCTGCACTGGCTACCGGATGTAAGACCGGCCTTTGCGGAACTGCACCGCGTGCTCGACACGGGCGGCCTGTTGCAGTTCGCCATGCTCGGGCCGGACACACTGAAGGAGTTGCGCGTGGCACGCCAAAAAGTCGGCGCTGGCAATACGGCATCATGCGCGGCCTCATGCGCGACATCATGTGCGATGCCGGCCTTTCTCGACATGCACGACATCGGTGACATGCTGGCAGCGGCAGGCTTCGCCGACCCGGTCATGGAAATGGAAACGCTGACATTGACCTACACCAGTGTGCGCCGCTTTCTCGCCGACCAACGCCATCTCGGCGTGCGCAACAGTCTGCTGGGGCAGTTGCCCTGGCAACAGTGGCGACAGGTATTCGCAGCGTGGGAACGCGAAGATGGATTGCTCCCGGCGCGTTTTGAAATCATTTATGGCCACGCCTGGAAGCCAGCACCCAGGCTGGCAGAAGATGGTCGCGCCATCGTCCGGTTTCACAAGCCATAAAGGCACGCATACCCAACAACAGCGCGAGAATACCGGCATAGAGCAGGGGCTGCGACTGATCGGCCTTCACCAGCCAGCTGTAGTGCAGCACCGCGAGGATGGCACTGGCGTAGGCCGTGCGGTGCAGGTTCTGCCAGCGGCGTCCGCCGAGTCTTTTGATGGAAAACTGGTTCGAGGTGATGGCCAGCGGTTAGAGCAGGAAGAAGGTGGCCATACCGACGGTGATGAAGGGGCGCTTGAGAATATCCTGCGCAATCTCGCCCCAGTCGAAGAACTGGTCGAACCACAAGTAGCTCGTCAGGTGCAGCAGGGCATAAAAAAACACGAACAGTCCGAGCATGCGCCGCAGGCCCATCAGCCCATGCCAGCCGGTGAGCTTGCGCAAAGGCGTGACGGCAAGCGTGATCAGCAGAAAATTCAAGGCCCAGGTGCCGAACCCGCGCGTCACCGCTTCGATCGGATTCGCCCCCAGCGTATCGTGCCACGCACCCCAGACGTAGTAGCCGAGTGGCAGCAGGGAGAGCAGGAACAGCACCGACTTCAGCAATGGCAGCGGCATCAGAAATTCTTCCGCAGATCCATTCCGGCGTAAAGATTCGCAACCTGTTCACCGTAGCCATTGAACATCAGTGTCTTGCGCTTCATGAATTCGCCGATGCGCCGCTCGCTGGCCTGACTCCAGCGTGGATGGTCAACCGTCGGATTGACGTTGGAATAGAACCCGTATTCACTCGGCGCAGATTTCATCCACGAACTGCGCGGCTCGTGCTCGACGAAGCGGATGGCAACGATGGACTTGGCGCTCTTGAAACCGTATTTCCATGGCACCACCAACCGCAGGGGCGCACCATTTTGCTTGGGCAGCACTTCGCCATACAGACCTGCTCCCAACAAGGTCAGCGGATGACGCGCTTCATCCAGACGCAGTCCCTCGACATAGGGCCAGTCGAGCACACGGGAGTTCACACCGATCATGGTTTCGGGCTGCACCGCCGAGACGAATTCGACATATTTCGCGTTACCGAGCGGCTCAACCTTCTTCAGCAATTCCGCCAACGGAAAACCAAGCCACGGAATCACCATGCTCCAACCCTCGACGCAGCGCATGCGATAGATGCGCTCCTCGATGGGGGCCAGCTTGAGAATTTCTTCGATGTCCAGCGTCAAGGGCTTTTTCACCAGGCCTTCGAGGGTGATTTGCCATGGCTGGGTGATCAGTCGGTGGGCGCGGCGCAGCGGATCTTCCTTGTCCGTGCCGAACTCGTAGAAATTGCAGTAACCGGTAATGTGCTTGAGCGGCGTGGGCATCTCGGCGGTGGAGAACGCGCTCTGCTTCGCGCCAGCGCCGAAGGCGGCAGTGGCTGCAAAAGTCGGCGCTGGCGGGACGGCAAGCAAGGCGGCCGCACCAATGGAAGTCTTGAGGAATTCGCGGCGGCGCGCGTAAATCTCGGGCGGGGTAATTTCGCTGGGCAGGGGATCGCACATGATGGTGTTTTTGAGGCCGAGGAAATTCTGCGACCCGGGCAGGGTGCAGTGGTTCAATTATGCCCCCCATGGTCACGGATTTCTCATTTCGATCCGGTTCGGATTATCATCCGCGCATGCCGCTTGATCCGATAACTTCCGCCATTAT
>CAJBAP010000379.1 GCA_903950295.1 uncultured Rhodocyclaceae bacterium | reverse complement strand
TGACCACGCCATCCTTGACCAGCACGCAGCCGACGCGCGGATTGGGGGTGGTGGTGTAGAGACCGCGCGTTGCCAGTTGCAGTGCCTGCTGCATAAAGGCGTGATCGGCGGCGGTGAAACTCATGTGGTGCGGGAACGCGATACGCGAGGTTTTTTTACCTCGCGTATCGCGTCGGAAAACTCATCAATGTCGGCAAAGTTGCGATAGACCGAGGCAAAGCGGATGTAGGCCACCTTGTCGAGCTTCTTCAGTTCGCGCATCACCAGTTCGCCGACGCGGTCCGAGGCCACTTCGCGTTCGGCCAACTGCACCAGTTTGTCCTCGATGCGATCGAGCGCACTGGCGACGCCCTCAGTGGTGACGGGGCGCTTTCTGAGCGCCAGCATCATGCTCGACTTGAGTTTGTCGCGATCGTAATCGACGCGGCTACCGTTCTTCTTCACCACCAGCGGCAGCTGCAATTCCACGCGTTCATAGGTGGTGAAGCGTTTGTCGCAGGCGAGACAGCGTCGCCGCCGGCGTACCGTGTCGCCCTCCTCGTTTTCACGGGTATCGACGACCTGGGTGTTGTCCTCAGTGCAATAAGGACATCTCATGCATCAGGCACCATAGACCGGGAACTGCTTGCACAAGGCGGCTACCTGCTCACGCACCTTGGCAAGCACGGCCTCGTCGGCGGGTGCATCAAGCACGTCGGCAATCAGGTTGGCGACCGTCTCGGCCTCGATTTCCCGGAAGCCGCGCGTGGTCATCGCCGGTGTGCCGATGCGCACGCCGCTGGTGACGAAGGGTTTTTGCGGGTCGTTGGGGATGGCGTTCTTGTTGACCGTGATGTGGGCCTTGCCGAGCGCGGCTTCGGCGTCTTTGCCGGTGATGTTCTTGGCTTGCAGATCGACGAGGAAGACATGGCTCTCGGTACGGCCGGAAACGATGCGCAAGCCACGGCTCTTCAGTACCTTGCACATGACCTGGGCGTTTTCGATCACCTGTTCCTGGTAGAGCTTGAATTCGGGGCTCATCGCCTCCTTGAGGGCGACGGCCTTGGCGGCGATCACATGCATAAGCGGGCCGCCCTGCAGGCCGGGGAAGATGGCGGAGTTGATCGCCTTCTCGTGGACTGCCTTCATCAGGATCAGGCCGCCGCGCGGGCCGCGCAGGGTCTTGTGCGTGGTGGTGGTGACGACGTCGGCGTGCGGCACCGGGTTCGGGTAAAAGCCCGCAGCGATGAGGCCGGCGTAGTGGGCCATATCGACCATGAGAATCGCGCCGACGTCCTTGGCGATTTTGGCGAAGCACTCGAAGTCGATGTGCAGCGCGTAGGCCGAGGCACCAGCAATGATCAGCTTGGGCCTGTGTTCACGGGCGAGACGCTCGACTTCTTTGTAATCGATGGCCTCGTTTTCATCGAGGCCGTAGGGCACGACGTTGAACCACTTGCCCGACATGTTGAGCGCCATGCCGTGCGTCAGATGGCCGCCGGCGGCGAGGTTCATGCCGAGAATGGTATCGCCGGGCTTGAGGAAGGCCAGGAACACGGCCTGGTTGGCCTGCGAGCCGGAGTTCGCCTGCACGTTGGCGGCCTCGGCACC
>CAJBAP010000378.1 GCA_903950295.1 uncultured Rhodocyclaceae bacterium | reverse complement strand
CCCGACATTTACCTCCAGCAATGCGGCCAGTTTTACGTCGTAGTCCAGTTCCGAATTGATGGCATCCTGCAGTTTGCCCGCCAACTGAACATCAAGACTGCATATGTGAGCGCCCATCCAATTGCTGATGATATTCAGAAGTCGTAAAGCATGCTGTTGCGGATATTCACGATCTAAACTGTGCGTCAAATCGGCCAGCTGACTAGAAATCTCGGCATGCGCGAACTTGTGTTCCTCGATGTGTTGCCGGCATGCTGGTGTTGCCGGTAGTTGGCGCATCAGCTTTTCTTCGTAGGAAAAATGCTTTACTACGAAACCCAGAAGGTTCCCCAGAAGCTCGTCTAGTCGGTTGGTACAGGCAACTCTGTATTCGCTGGTACATTCACTACAGCCACTGCCCGATTTGTACTGTGTTTCACATACCGTGCGCAGTGGTTGGATCAACTGTTCAAGCTCATGGTGTTGGCTGTCGATTTGGCGATGGCCTGTCATGAGATAACTTGATGTCGCATGCTCCTGAATCATCATTTGTTTCTTGCCCTCTGTCGGTCTGATACTTCTGCACTGAAAAATCAGGCACTGCCTGTGGTTGTTGTGAGACGCGTTGCGCAAACGCCTCAAAGCCATCAACAGGCAGCGGCCGGCTGAAGAAATAGCCCTGATACGCATGGCAACCCGAACTCGCCAGAAAGTCCTTCTGCGCCTCGGTTTCGACGCCCTCTGCGATTACGCCCAGACCCAAGCTTTGGGCCAACGCGACGACGGTTTTGGCGATCGCCGCGTCGTTTGTATCGACCATGATGTCGCGCACAAATGACTGGTCGATCTTCAACTGGTCCAGCGGCAGGCGCTTCAGATAAGACAGCGAGGAATAGCCGGTGCCGAAATCGTCCAGCGAGAAGCCAACGCCCTTGGCCTTCAGGGCAAACATCTTCTCGATGATGTCCTGCACGCTATCGACCAGCATGCTTTCGGTCAGTTCCAGTTTCAGGCGACGCGGGTTGGCGCCTGTGTTGCCGAGAACCGCCAGCACCCGATCCACGAAGTCGGACTGCCTGAATTGAAGTGCGCTGACATTCACCGCCAGCGTGAAATGAGCCATTGCCGGCTGGATCGCCCAGGCGGCGAGCTGGGTGCAGGCGGTTTCCAGCACCCAATGGCCCAGGGGCAGGATCAACCCGGTTTCTTCGGCCAGCGGAATGAATTCGGCCGGTGACACCATGCCACGTTTCTGATGCTTCCAGCGCACCAGAACTTCAGCCCCCGTCACTTGGCCGCCGGCAACTTGCGCCTGGTAATGGAGCACAAAGTTCCTCGCCTCCACGGCCGCCCGCAGATCACTCTCCAGCGCGGCGCGGGCCTTTACTGCCACCTCCATGGCCGGATTGAAGAAGCACAGCGTATTGCGCCCAGCCTCCTTGGCTTTGTACATGGAGAGGTCGGCCTGCTTCATCAGGGTGTCGATCGAAATCGGATGGCCATTGAACAAGGTGGCACCGATACTCGCCGTGCTGTGGTGGGCAAGCTCGCCAAAGCGGTAGATCTGCTTGAGGGCGGCAAGAATCTTTTCCGCAGCCGTTTCGGTTCCTGTGGCCGCCTCTGTCTCGCTCATGCTCAGATTGACCAGGATCACGACGAATTCGTCGCCGCCCAACCGGGCCACCGTGTCACCCTCGCGCACACACTGCGTCAGGCGCTGTGCAACCTGTTTCAGCAGCAAGTCACCCATCTCATGACCGAGTGTGTCGTTGAGTTCCTTGAAGTTGTCCAGATCGATGAACAGCAGTGCGCCATGACTGCCGCTACGGTCACTGGCTGTCATGGCCTGCTTCAGGCGATCGAGCAACAGGGTCCGGTTGGGCAGGCCGGTGAGTTGGTCGAAGAAGGCCAGCGCATTGATCTTTTCTTCCGCCTGCTTACGTTCGGTAATGTCGGAATGGGCACCGACATAGTGGGTCACAATGCCACTGTCGTCCTTCACCGCTGAGATGGCCAGCCATTTTGGATACACCTCGCCATTCTTGCGCCGATCCCAGATTTCTCCCTGCCATGTACCGGTGCGGTTG
>CAJBAP010000377.1 GCA_903950295.1 uncultured Rhodocyclaceae bacterium | reverse complement strand
TGCACGAGGTGACGAGTCCGCAGGCCTTCGAGGGCATGCGCCTGACGCATCGCCGGCCGTGGCGCAGCGACTCCATCGTCGCCAACCCCGACCACAACACGCCCACCGACCATTGGGACGAAGGCATCAAGGACCCGATCTCGCGCCTGCAGGTGGAGACCCTCGACGCCAACATCAAGGATTTTGGCGCACTGGTGTATTTCCCGTTCAAGCATGCCAACCAAGGCATCATCCACGTCATCGGCCCGGAAAACGGCACGACGCTACCGGGCATGACTGTGGTCTGCGGTGACAGCCATACCTCCACGCACGGCGCCTTCGGCGCGCTGGCGCATGGCATCGGCACCTCCGAAGTCGAGCATGTGCTGGCGACACAGACACTGGTAGCCAAGCGCTCCAAGCGCATGTTGATCAAGGTGGACGGAAAAGTCGGCGCTGGCGTGACGGCAAAAGACATTGCGCTGGCCATCATCGGCAAGATCGGCACCGCCGGCGGTACCGGTTATGCCATCGAATTCGGTGGGGCCGCGATCCGCGCCCTGTCGGTTGAAGGCCGCATGACCCTGTGCAACATGGCCATTGAAGGTGGTGCCCGCGCCGGCCTGGTGGCGCCGGATGAAAAAACCATTGCCTATCTCAAGGGTCGCCAGTTCGCGCCCAAGGGGGCTGACTGGGGCAAGGCCGTCGCCTACTGGCAGACGCTGCAATCGGATGCGGATGCCACCTTCGATACCGTCATCGAACTCGACGCCGCCGCCATCGCGCCGCAAGTGACTTGGGGCACGTCGCCCGAGCAGGTGTTACCCATCGAGGGGCGCGTTCCAAACCCGGCCAATGAGTCCGACCCGCAGAAGCGTGCCGGCATCGAGCGGGCTTTGCAGTACATGGGATTGACGGCCGACACCCCGATCAACCAGATCAAGCTCGACAAAGTCTTCATCGGCTCATGCACCAACTCGCGCATCGAGGATCTGCGCGCCGCTGCCGCCGTTGCCAAGGGCAAGCAGAAATCCGCCAGCGTGCAGCAGGTGCTGATCGTGCCCGGCTCGGGCCAGGTGAAGCGCCAGGCCGAGGCCGAGGGGCTGGACAAGATTTTCATCGCCGCCGGTTTCGAGTGGCGCGAACCGGGTTGTTCGATGTGCCTGGCAATGAACGCCGACCGCCTCGCGCCGGGCGAGCGTTGCGCCTCGACCTCGAACCGCAACTTCGAGGGACGCCAGGGCAACGGTGGCCGCACCCACCTGGTCAGCCCGGAAATGGCCGCTGCCGCCGCCATCGCTGGTCACTTCGTCGACATCCGCACGTTTTAAGAGATACACCCATGAAACCATTTACCCAACTCAACGGCCTGGTCTGCCCGCTCGACCGCGCCAACGTCGATACCGACGCCATCATCCCCAAGCAGTTCCTCAAGTCGATCAAGCGCTCTGGCTTCGGCCCCTACCTGTTCGACGAGTGGCGCTATACCGACCAGGGCGAACCGGGCATGGACTGCACCAACCGGCCACTCAAGAAAGACTTTGTCCTCAACCAGTCACGCTATCAGGGTGCGCAGATTTTGCTGGCGCGCGACAACTTCGGCTGTGGTTCCAGCCGCGAACATGCGCCGTGGGCCATCGAGGATTACGGTTTTCGCGCTGTCATCGCGCCGTCGTTCGCCGACATCTTCTTCGGCAACTGTTACAAGAATGGCATTCTGCCCATCGTCGCGTCAGTCGAAATCGTCGAGCAGTTGTTCCGCGAGTGCGCCGCCAAGACAGGCTATCGCCTCAGAGTCGACCTCGAGACGCAGACCGTGAGGAATCCCGCCGGTGAGTGGTTCAGCTTCAACATCACGCCGCATCGCAAGCACTGCCTGCTCAACGGTCTCGACGAAATCGGTCTGACCCTCCAGCACGCCGATGCGATCAAGGCTTTCGAAGTAAAGCATAAGGCCGCACAGCCCTGGCTGTTCGCCTGAGCTGTTACGTCGTGTCCAAGCTCGCCCACGAAATTGCCCGTCGCCGCACCTTCGCCATCATTTCCCACCCCGACGCGGGCAAAACCACGCTGACGGAAAAGCTGCTTTGGTTCGGCGGCGCGATCCAGGTCGCAGGTGAAGTGCGTGCCCGCAAGGCCGCGCGCCATGCGACGTCCGACTGGATGGAACTGGAAAAGCAGCGCGGCATTTCGGTCACCTCGTCGGTAATGCAGTTCCCCTACCGCGAGT
>CAJBAP010000376.1 GCA_903950295.1 uncultured Rhodocyclaceae bacterium | reverse complement strand
GTTGGAATGCGCTTTCGCGTGGCTGCGATAATCTAGAAATCCCGGCAGATCGGTCGGTGCATTCTTGAGTAATTCATCGCGGATCAATACGACGGTGACGCCGGCCGGCCCGATGTTTTTCTGGGCGTGGGCATAGATCAGGGAAAACCGCTCCGCCTCGCAAGGTTTGGACAAGAAGTCCGACGACATATCGCAAACACGGGAAATATCATCACGTCCCAAGACCCGATGAAACTGCAACCCTTCGACGGTTTCATTCGACACATAGTGGATGTAGGGAGCGTCCGGCGCAAAGGCAAGCTCACCATCCGAGGGCAAGCGCCGGAATTCTTCAGCCTCCCCGCTCCAGACCACGCGCATCGGACCTTCGCGCCTTGCTTCAGGCAGCGCTTTCCCACTCCAATAACCCGTATGCAAATAGTCCGCTGCTTGCGTTTTCCCACGCAACAATGTCATCGGCACCATCGAGAATTGTTGCGTGGCACCGCCCTGCAACAACAGCACATGATAATTGTCGGATAGCCCCAGCAACGTGCGGATATTGGTTTCGACTTCGTGGATAACAGCGGCGAACCAGTCGGAACGGTGACTGATGCCCAGTATCGACAACCCGACTTCTGGCACCGCGTTGATAGCTTCCTGCACCTGCAGCAAAACGCTTTCGGGCAAAGCGCCGGGGCCACCAGAAAAGTTCATGCGGTTGCGTTGATTCATTGCTCGGTACGGCGCAGCAGAAAGTCGCGGAAGGCATCCTGAACTTTCTGCATGTGAATCTTTTTGTAGGGAAACAGTGCCACGGGATCCATCGCATGCACAACCATCGCATGGTCGATCTCGAACACCAGGAGTTGGTCGTCACGGGTTACCGCGCAATCCACCGCGACATAGTCCAACCCGGTGCGCTGGGCGATGGCATCGAGTGCCTGGCGATGCCGGCAGGCAAAGTCGGCGAAGCCTGCCATGAAGGCAGCTTCTTCCTCCCGCCGCGCCGCATCCTCGTACATATCTGCATTCACGTAATGAACCATCCAGTGCGACGATACCGCCATGTGGCAGGCGTAGGGCACGCCTTCGATGAGCGCGATGCGAAACTTTCTGAACAGTCCGTCCTCGTTGCTGTAGTCGATGAAAGGGGCCAGAAAGAACTCCGTCCCCTCCACTCGCGACAAATAGCCGGAGACATCACCCGCACTGTCGATTTTCTCCAGGCCACGCCCGCCATGCGAACCTTCGGGGCGCAAGATGATCGGGAAATCGCAGCCGGCAAATATCTCTGCGACGCGAACCTCAGCCAGCGCAATCGCCTGCAAGGTCGCGCGGGATGCACGCAAGGTCGGTGGAATCAGCAAGCCGGGTGCATTTTGCAGGAGTTGGCTGGCTGTATTGCGTTCTGTTGCCGGAAGCTGCTGGGGGGCATTGATGATCGGCTTTGGCCAATCGGCAAGCGCCGATTCCAGCGCCGTCAGCGCGGCACGACTTTCGTCGGCAGCACTGATACCCACGATCACTGCGTCATGTTCCGGAATGGGCGAAGCCAGTGGCGTAGCGGGAGATACAAAATAGAAATCCAGATCAATATCGCTGTCTTCGAGCAAGCAATCCAGCGGCATATTGGCCGAGAGATCACCCGGCACCATCAGCATCAGTACTCGTAGCTTTGCCGGTTGGCGTAACGCCGGCAGGTGATAAACCCGCTTCATCGTCAAAGCCTGCGCCTGGATCGCCAAGCCGAGCTCGCGCTGTCCAAGGCAAAGCATGACGGTGGATAAATTCATCCACAGGTTTGCGTCATCGGGACTTTGCTGCGCCTGCACCAGCATCTCCTGACCCATGGGCAGAATATCCGTGCCGGCGATACTCATGCGCAGGAAGGGGGCAAGTCCCAGAAACTTCGTCTCTGGCGGGTTCATCGCCTCAGGGTGGTTGATGAAACCACGACAAACGGATTTTCGACCCGAATGTCATCGATCACTTGCCCGTGTTGCAAGTCTTCAGTCAGCAGAACTGCTGCGCCGCTCTTCTTGGCCGACTCAAGAATCATGGCATCCCAGAAGGAAAGCTGTTGTCTTTGTGATAACTGAATGGCGGCCAGCACCATGGGCGTATCGGCATGAGTGACGGCCATCTCGCCCAAGGCAGCAATCACATCGCCAGCCTCGGAAGCCTTCATTGGCACGGCGAGTTTGCGCGTCAGCGTCACATAAAGTTCCTGCAATACCTGTGTACTGAGGCGCAGACTGCCTTCGCGAACGTGCCTGTCGAAAATTTCGCGCGCCAGCACCTGTTTCTCCCGAGCATCGGCATCGAACAGATAGACCAGTACGTTGGTATCGAAGAAAACGCTCATCAGTCGTGTAACTCGTCACGCACCCAATGTGCCGCACCGCGCCGACTATCCGCCTTTGCCGAGAAGGCAAGAATCTTGTCAGCCGCCGCCAACCGCTTCGTATTCACCGCAGTAAAACGCTCCAGATACTCACGCAACAAGGCATTGACGGACGTACCCTCCTCCAATGCGCGCATGCGTGCCTTCTTGAGTACTTCATCCTCAATGCTGATCGTAAGATTGGCCACAAAGACTCCCACTCGTGTAACACGGGTTCAGTGTAGCACGACAAGCATTGCCCACATGAAATCGGCGCAATGCACCATCGCGGCCAGGGTGCAATCGCGTGCCATGCTTGCGTACCTGCTATTGCCGCAGCAGCGACCCATCCATCATGCCAGCCCGAGAGAAACTGCCGTGAACCAGGTAGGGATAAGAAATCGGTTCGTCTGGATGATCCAGCCAAAGCCCCTTGATGTAGTCAATCGCCTCGGCACGCGCCTCACGCGCCTCAGGCGAGTCAAACCATGCCTGCAAAGTTTGCCGGTCCGCCGTGCTCCAATCTGCCGCACAGGTCATCCAGTCGGCTGCGACATAGCCGGCAAAATAGGGAGATTCGTCCTTGAGGCTGAAGTGCACGGCATCAAGCACGAAAAGCAGATCATTCGGGTCGTTCAGGTTCCGTGCGATCGCGCAAGCCTGACGGTGCTCCATCCGCTCCAGCAGGGTATGAAATCGATCCAGGGAAAACTCGATGCGACGACCACTCGGCAAGGTAGGCATAATGAACTCCAATGAAATGTACGGTTCACCTAGCGATTACCATGCCAGCGTAAAAGTCGGCGCTGGCGGGACGGCACTTAATGACGCTACCCCCGCGTCGGATTAATAAGCCCCAACACGCTCGACTGATTGGCGTTGTAAAGCTTCAGTGCCTGCATGGCCGCCTGCTGCTGCGTGGTATTGCGGCTGAGATTGGCCGTCTCCTGGGCATAGTCGGTATCGGCAATCCGGCTCTTTGCCGCCGCCAGATTTTCATAAGTGCCGCTGAGGTTGGCGAGCGTCGAATTCAAACTGGCTTGCTGCGCACCGATGTCTGCCCGCATGCCATTCACGTTGCTCATTGCGCTATCGGTTGCAGATATCGCCGCATTCGCACCCGCAACGGTCGATACATCCAGTGCTGCCACGCCCAGCGTCTCGGGCGACACCTGGGGAAGAGACAAGGTCGTCGTATCGCCGGCATTCGGCCCCGTCTGCAACTGGCTGGTGAAACTGCCATCAAACAGCTTCTGGCCATTGAACTGGGTCGTTTCCATCACCTGCCCCAATCCCTGCTGCAGCTGGCTGACTTCAGCCTGAATCGCCATACGATCACTGGCGCTGTTGCTACCGTTGGCAGCCTGCACCGACAACTCGCTGATGCGCTGCAGCATATCGCCCGCCTGCCCGAGCGCACTCTCTGCCGTGCTGGTGAGCGAAAGCCCGTCACCCACGTTCCGCATCGCCTGGCTGCTCGAACCCAACTGCGCCGCCATCGCCGAGGCAATCGCCAAACCGGCCGCATCGTCCTTGGCCGAATTGATCCGTTGCGCAGTTGAAAGCCGCGTCAGCGAAGTCGCCAGCGCAGTCTGGGCATTGTTCAAACTATTGGGATTGATCGAATTCAGCATGTGTGGGCTCCTCTATCCAACGCTCTCATCCTAGACCATTCGGGGAGCATTGCATCAAGACTCCACTGCAAAAAGTCGGCGCTGGCGGGACGGTGCCAGAAGCGCAAACTCTCTAACCGGCGGCCTTAGCCAGCAATTCGAGGCCACGCGCTGTATTGCCTGCACCACGTGCCGCGCGCACATTGAAGCGGGTCTCGGCGTCGAATTCGGCCAGCATCAAGGTCGTCATCTCGTCGATCAAACGATTGAGCGGTGTGCCGTCAGACCCAATTCCGCCATTTTCAGAGTTAGTCATTGCTTAGCTTTTTGATGATGGACTTCGCTAGATTTTCGTTGATTTCGTTATGTCTCGGGATTGGTTGAGACTGTCTGGTGTTCTGATTGGTGTACCAATCGTGACGCCCGCCGTTACGCACCAGAACACAGCCTAATTGCTCGAGCAAGCGAATGAGATCGCGTCTTTTCATGCAACCAGCAGTTCTTCAACTCTATGCACATAGGGAACCTGACCGGATTCGAAATCAGCCAACAAATCCCTCAGGTTCTCGATGAGATCTTCTTTGGTCGCGCCCTGAGTCTGATAGTCGGGGTATTCGTTGAGATAGCCGATGTACAAATCGTCGTCTTGCCAAGATGTAAATTTAATCGCTCGCATGGTTAGGTAACCCTCAAAGAAAATAAGGTGTTAGGAAGAAGGCGATCGCCGGCGCAGCGAAATCATAGGTGATACGTCACAGAAAAACAAACACACTCCAGAAAGTCGGCGCTGGCGGGACGGCGTTTTGCTCAAACCCTATCTTCAGCGTCCAACCGATCAAGAATCGCCAGCGCCTGCGACACGTTACCCGTGGCCGCCAAGGCGCGGAAGTGATTCTCGGTATCCCATGCCGCCAGCGCATGCGCGCTCAACTCCTCAACCAGTTTGTTCGTGCTCAGTCCCCGGCTACGCGCCAGTGATTTAAGTCGCTCGGCAGTATTGTCAGGCAACCGAATCGTCAAAGTACTCATCGCCACTCCTCCAAACATTGCGCGGGCGTCAAAATGCGTAACCCACCAAGTTGCAACTCACCGCCGCGCAAATCGCGCACATTGTGCGTAACAATCGCCGTCGCACCCCCCGCCAGCGCCAACTCAATCAAGTGATTGTCGGCTTCGTCGGGCAAGTTGGGTCGCCAGCCAAAATACACCGTAACCCACTTTCCTCGCTGCGCCAGTGCAGCCAACACCTGCATTCGTTCAGTAGGCGTCGTAGATTCACCCCAGACCGGTCGCCCCAGCAAATCCTGATATTCCAGCCACAGCGCATTGCCGAACAGCGGTTGAAGACGCCCCGTCAGCGCGCCGCGCAGCACTGCGCGGGACGCACCTCCCGCCGAGCGCAGGCCAGCAACAAAAACATTAGTATCAACAACGACCGAAATCATCATGACAGCATAGGTGCTGTCATTGAGGTTTGCAAGCCCTGCCCTATAAAAAGTCGGCGCTGGCGAGACGGCACCCAGGCATCGCCAGCGGGGAGGCAATTTCCTAAAGTTTCCCTCCCTCGCACCGATAAAGCTTCTGTCAGCGGATGAAACCGCGATCAAACCGGCGCCGGCGCCAGAGACTAACTAAAGCGACCGACGAGGAAAAACCCTCTCTAAGGAGATAGTAATGGCACAAGTCATCAACACCAACGTCCCGTCGCTGAACGCACAACGGAACCTCAACACCAGCCAGTCGGCCTTGACCACCTCGCTGCAGCGCCTGTCTTCCGGCCTGCGCATCAACGGCGCGAAAGACGACGCCGCCGGCCTGTCGATTGCCGACCGGATGACTTCGCAGATTCGCGGCCTGAACCAGGCCGTGCGTAACTCCAACGACGGTATCTCGCTGGCCCAGACGGCTGAAGGCGCCTTGCAGGAAACCGGCAACATCCTGCAGCGGATGCGCGAACTGGCGATCCAGTCGGCCAACGCCACCAACAGCGCCTCTGACCGCCTCGCCCTGAACTCAGAAGTTAACCAGCTCAAGTCAGAGCTCGACCGCATCGCCGGCACGACCTCGTTCAACGGCCTCAAGCTGCTCGACGGCTCCTTCACCACCCAGGCCTTCCAGGTCGGCGCCAATGCTCGCGAGACCATCAACGTCTCTGTTGCCGGTGCTTCCGGCGAAACCCTCGGCGCCAACCAGGTCACCTCCCAGATCAGCGCCGCCAAGGGCGCCAATACCACGACGCTGGGCGGTACCAAAATGGGCTCGTCAGCCGCCGCCGCCGATCTCGCAGCTGCCCGTACCGCAAACGCTTCCACTGGCACGACTGCCCGTGTCACTGATTCCACGGGAGCCGCAACGGATGTAACCATCGCAACCACAGACTCGGCCAAGACCATTGCCAGTAGTCTCAATACAGTCGCCGGTATCGAAGCCAACGGCTACAACGCAATCACCTTTGACTTGTCGACCCTGCTGGCACACGCGCAGACCAACCCGGGCGACACCGTCTCCTTCAACCTCTCGACCGATAGCGGCACTGCTACTAGTGCAATCAGTTTCACCGTTGGTGCCGATGCATCGGCCACCCGTACCAACTTTACTACCGCGCTGAATACCGCGGTGGCGGCAATCAATACAACCAATGTCAATTCCGACTTGACGGTGGAAGGTGCAAGTAACTTCGCCACCTCCAACAAGATCACTGTTGCCAGTGCTTCGGGCGTCGATATCAACATCGATACCTTCGCCACCACCGACAATTCGGCAGCGGCTCGGTTTAGTATTACCACCCTAACGGCTACTGACACAAACTTAGCCGGCGCAACGATTAATCTTACAGGTCTTGCATCCGCCATCACTTTCACCACCGGCGGAGATATAGCTGCAACTCACAATGCCATTTATGCTGCTCTGAACGATGGCGGAACAAATCAGGCGGCACTGCTCGCTGCAGGATATACGGTAAGCCGTGCTGCTGCTGGCGCCGCGCTTGACATCGTGCGTTCCACCGGCGGTACTTTCACTGTCACACTTGATACAACTGCCGGCGTTGGTGTTGGTGATAGTGCTACCTTACTCGCGGCATCGCTGCAGACGGGTTATACGACCGGTACTACGCTGACGACAGCCACCGGCACTGGTGCCGGCGCTGGCGGCGCAGTAGTCGCCACTGCGCTGGCCGCCGCCGTCACCCTCACCACCAGCTTCGTCGCAGGTCTGGACAACTCTGCACCGACGATCGTCGAAGCGGGTGCCGACTCATTCTCTGCCCGTGGTCGCGTCGTTCTTGCCGCAGACAATGGCTATAGCGTCAAATTCACCACCGCCGCCGCCGCTGAATTTGCCACCGGCGCCACTAACGGTACCGCCCTCACTCTGACCTCCGGCACCCCCAGCATCGGCATTGCCGAGGGTAACGGCGTCAGCGCACAAACAGTGTCGGTCTCGGGCATCGCCAGCCAAAACATCACCGTCGCCGCCAACTCTACCGCCAAGCAACTCGCAGCGGCTGTCAATGCTGTATCTGGTACTACTGGCGTGACAGGGCGGGCCCGCTCCGAGGCTACATTTAGCAGCCTCTCAGCAGACGGCACAGTTTCTTTCAACCTCTACGGCTCCAACACCGATGCTGTCGCGATCTCTGCCGCCGTAACCACGTCGGACCTCTCCGCCTTGGCTGCAGCCGTCAATCAGCGCACGGGCACCACCGGCATCACCGCCGAGATCACTACCGCCGGCAGCATGAAGCTGATTAGCGCCGAGGGTTACGACATCAAGATCGAGACCTTTGAGCACTCCGCTGCCGTTACCGACCCCAGCGGTGTTAGTGCTGCAGCGAAGACGATCAAAATGACCGGTATCACCGGCTCGGCGGTCACTCTCAGTGACGGTGGCTCAGTCGCGGAAGGCGGCCACCTCGACTCGACCGTGATCGCTGGCAAGGTGACGTTTGAATCGGTTTCCGGCCCGTTCTCGGTCACTTCCAACACCGTCAATACCAACGGTGGCGTGCTCAATACCACCACGGCCGGCCAGTCGGTTGCCAGCACGAAGTCGAAGCTCTCCATGGTCGACATCAGCACGGCCGAAGGCGCGCAAGATGCCCTGTCAGTAATCGATGCTTCACTGGCTCAGGTCAACACGATCCGCGCCGACCTCGGTGCCATTCAGAACCGCTTCCAATCGACGGTTGCGAACCTGACCACGACCTCGGAAAACATCTCGGCCGCCCGTTCGCGGATTCAGGATGCGGACTTCGCGCAAGAAACGGCGAACCTCACCCGTGCCCAGATTCTGCAACAAGCGGGTATCGCGATGCTGGCCCAGGCCAACGCCCTGCCGAACCAGGTGCTTACCCTCCTTCGTTAATAGCAAAAAGGGATAGCAACTAAACATTGAGGGAAGACCGGGGTAACCCGGTCACCCCCCAAAGGCAAGGAGAAGAACATGGCAATCAACACGATCAGCAACTCCGGCAGCCAAAGCGCCGCGCCGTTGCCGGCCGCCCCTCAGGGCGCGCCTGCACCGGTGCCGGTGAAGGCACCGGCGGTCGCGCCACAGCCCGCTCCGCAACAGCAGCCCAGCCGCGAACAAGTGCAAAAGGCGGTGGAATCGATGAAACAGATGATCGAATCCACGGCACCGAACAGTTTGGCGTTTTCGATTGACGATGAATCAGGCAAGACCATAGTCAGAGTCACCGACGCGCAAACCGGTGAGATGATCCGTCAGATTCCCTCCAAGGAACTTCTGGAAATCGCCCGCTCGCTCGACAGGATGCAAGGCATGCTGCTGCAACAGAAGGCTTAGGCAGGCCGAAAGCAACAAAGTGAAAAGCCCACCCGGTTCGCCGGAGTGGGCTTTTTGCATGGTGTAGCTGCCTGAAAAAGTCGGCGCTGGCGTGACGGCAATACACTTTTTACACATCACTAGTGATGTCATAAAAATGTGAAAATCGTATTGGATACTGATGTCGTGGTTGCTAAGATGCGCAGTCCGACAGGCGCTTCCGCTGAACTGCTACGCATGGCGCGGCATGGCCGCTGCAGGATTTTTTGCGAGGTATCCGATCATGAGCGAAATCAGCACCTACCCACTCCGCTTACCGCGCTCAATCCGTGCTGGCGTCGATCGCGTGAGCAAGCGCGAAGGCGTCAGCATCAACCAATTTGTCAGCATTGCGGTGGCCGAAAAGTTGGCGATGCTCGAGGCTGAAACCTACTTTACCGAACGACAAGCCCGCGCTGACCTCAAGGCTTTTGACAAGCTGATGGCAAGGAAAACCGGCGAAGCACCGCGTGAGGGCGACTGAGTATTTTCACAGTAACAAACTGAAAAGCCCGCCCGGTTCGCCGGCGCGGGCTTTTAGTTTTGGACATAAAGAATCCTGAAATTTCTACCCCCGTGCTTTCGAAAACACCTCGTCCAATGCCAATGTAATTGCATCTCCATCGCCAGACAAAGAAGACACTTTCAAGCCAAGCCTTTTTGTCTCTACAGACACCATTTCAAATGGGTTCAGGACTACTCTTCTTCCATTTACAGTAAAGATCGGGGTTGTGTCTGAGTGAGGGATCTTTATCGATCCGCCCAAGCCGTCTTCTGAAAGTAGCGGGACAACCAGGCGCCGATCCAATTTATCAAAGGCGGCGGATTGAACGACAACGACAAAGGGAATCGCATCCTGGTTTTTTCCTGGGTTCCGGAAAACGTCAAATTGGCTCATAACGTAGAAAACTCATCCGCAAACGAGCCATTGATCGCATTGAAGCGATTCAGCAATTCACAGACTTCGTTTCGGCGCTGTTGTTTTTCGCCATCCTGGCTCTCTATTCGCGCCACAAATTCAACAAGCAGTCCATCGACTGTCGCTGACAAATTATTCGTATACCCCCTGGCTTTTTGCACTGTTTCCTCAGTCAGAAGAAGATTGACTGGACGTTTATGCTGAGCACGAGTTTCGACTGATGCATTCATGGCAACACCTCCTCTGCGCATTGTATGCGCACCGCTGACAATATACTACGGATTAATATTTTGTAGTATAAATTCTCGCCATGGCCCTACCCTACGAAGAGCAATCCACCAGCGCCCAGAATGCGTATGCCGATGTTTTCAGCGCCGCATTGGCCGCGCACGTATCATCGAGCGTAGCCGGCCTGAACGGCAGCTTTGGCAAAAAAACTGTCCATGGCCGCGAATACTGGTATTTCCAGTTCCGCGATATCGGCAGGGCGGTAAAGCAGATCTATGTCGGCCCGGAAAGCGCGTCGCTGTCCGCCCTGATTCGCGATCACAAGAATCATGAAGCAAAACCACTCCAACGCCTGGCCGCCGCCGCGATAGCGCTCGGTTGCGAGCCGATGCTGCCCAAGCATTTCCGTGTCATCCGCCGCCTGGCGGAATATGGATTTTTCAAACGGGGCGGGATTCTGGTCGGTACGCACGCGTTCATGGCCATGGGCAACATGCTGGGGATTGTTCCGGTGGAACATATGCAAACCCAGGACGTGGATTTCGCCCACGCCGGCAAGAATATCTCCGTTGCGCTCCCCGCGAATATCAAGATCGATACCGCTTCTGCGATCGAATCACTCCAGATGGGCTTGCTGCCGATTTCCTCGCTGGATGGCCAACACGGCGGAACCTACCTCAATCCGAAAGATCCCGCCTTCCGGTTAGACTTTTTGACCTCAAGGAATTCAACAAGCGACGCGCCGATCTTCGTTGAAGGCCTGCAGATCGCCCTGCAACCGCTGCGCTTCATGGAGTTTTCGATGGTCGAGACAACCCAGGCGGCGCTACTGAGCACCGAGGGTAGCGTGATCGTCAATATTCCCAGGCCCGACCGCTTTGCCATCCACAAGCTCATTGTCGCCGCCGAGCGCGATGTTTCGAGCACCGTCAAGGCCGATAAGGATGTGCGGCAAGCCAACGTCCTGATCCAGTACTATCTGGATCACCGACCGGAAGATATTGCGGAAACCTACCGTGATGCCCTGTCGCGCGGCCCAGGTTGGCGCAAACGCCTTGATGGCGGATTGGCGAGACTTGCCAAAATAAACCCGACTGCGGTTACGGCGCTGCAAGGCGCGTAGAAAAAGTCGGTGTTGGCGGGACGGCGAAATGCACCAGGTGCATGGCACACACACAGTAATTCGGCAAGCCTTGCCGGCAACCCACTGTTTATTGCCGGCAATAGCGGCAAATCCAAGGAAATGGCCGCGCTTTCCCCTCTTTTTCTCCATTAAAGCTGGCTGGCACGCTTGCTGCTAATCGTCTCTCAAAGAAATAACTTGAGCC
>CAJBAP010000375.1 GCA_903950295.1 uncultured Rhodocyclaceae bacterium | reverse complement strand
GCTGCTTTGTTATGAGTTAGCTGCCGCTCATGTTAGCTCATCTTCCGGCCTATCAGAGGCCGGTTATGGTCGTTGATGGCCGTCAGTCGCCATACGCACCCGTTGGGTTAATTGCTGTTATTTTGGCGCGCTCAACCAGCGCTTCGGCTTTGGCAGCCGATAGCCATTTCCACGGTAACGGGATTAACCCCGGGACTAGTTTGCAGTATTCCCGGTAGGCCGCGCCGAAATGCGCTTCCAGTTTGCGCTCTTCGAAGCGAGAACCCACCAGGAAGTAGAGCGTCATTGCGCCGGCCGAAACCAGCAGTGGTGCGTTCATGTCGCGTGTCCAGATCAGCAGTAGACCGAGTGCATACCACGGGTGGCGTACGTGGCGATGCAGCGGCGAAATGCGGAAGCCTTCGTGCCCGACGGCATCCGTGCGCTTTTCTCGCCATGGCCGAGTGCCGAGGAATTCCCCCATGTCGTAATTCCGTGTGGAGAAATAAAAGCCGGTCAGTGCTGCCAGTGCCAGGCCATTTGCCACCCATGCCAACGGGCCGCTCCAGCGCCACAGCCAGTCACCGGGCAGCGTATACGTTGCCCACACCAACGGCACCAGCAGCAGCGTCGCCATCGCATTGAAGGCCAGCCGGTAGTACGGCGCAAAGCCCGGCCAGCGCCTGGTCACCCAGGCTTTGCATGTCAGTGCCGCGAGCAGCGAATGGAGGGCCGAGTAGGCGATCCAGCCGAGGGTAAGCCAGAGCAGGGCCATCAGCTGCGATAGTCGGCGTTGATCTTCACGTAGTCGTAGCTGAAATCGCAGGTCCAGACGTTGGCTGCATGGCTGCCGCGGCCGAGGTCGACGCGCACTTTTATCTCGGCGGGTTTCATCGCGGCGGCGCCGGCTTCTTCCCGGTAGCTCGCGGCGCGACCGCCATTTTCTGCAACCAGCGTATCGCTGAGCCAGACCTTGACCTTGGTGTCGTCGAGATCGGAAAGCGCGGGGTCGTTGTTCCAGGCGTAGCCGATGGCGGCGAGGATGCGACCGAGGTTGGGGTCGGAAGCGAAGAAGGCGGTTTTAACCAGTGGCGAATGACCGATGGCGTAGCCTACAGCCTTGCATTCGTCGTGCGTGCGGCCGCCCTCGACGGCGATCTCGATGTACTTGGTGGCGCCCTCGCCATCCCGGACAATCGCCTGTGCAAGTTCTCGCGCGACCTCGATCACGGCCTGCTTGAATTCATCCCAGCCCGGCGCGGAGATCGATTCGAATTTCGCGGCGCCCTCACCCGTGGCAATCAGCACGAAGGAATCGTTGGTGGAGGTGTCGCCGTCGATGGTGATGCAGTTGAATGATTCGTCGGCGGCTTCCTTGACGAGGCGCTCGAGCATCGGCTGCGCGATCGCGGCATCGGTGGCGACGAAGCCGAGCATGGTGGCCATGTTGGGGCGGATCATGCCGGCGCCTTTGGCCATGCCGGTGATGGTTGACGCCGTCCCGCCAGCGCCGACTTTTCTTGATGCGGCCTTGGCGACGGTGTCGGTGGTCATGATGGCGTGTGCAGCTTCATGCCAGCCGTCGGCCTTGAGCGCCGACAGGCAGCCGGGCAAGCCGGCCTTGAGGCGCTCGACGGGCAGCGGCTCGAGGATCACGCCGGTAGAGAAGGGCAACACCTGGTCGGCGCGAATGTCCATCAGCTTGGCGACCGCGGCGCACGACTGGTGCACAGTTTCCATGCCCTGCTCACCGGTGCCGGCATTGGCGATGCCGGTGTTGATGACGAGGGCGCGGATGCCGTCAGATTTCAAATGTGCGCGGCAGATCTGCACCGGTGCGGCGCAGAAGCGGTTTTTGGTAAAGACGCCGGCAACGCGGCTGCCGGGCGCGAGTTCGATCAAGGTCAGGTCACGGCGATTGGCCTTGCGGATGCCGGCCTCGGTGACGCCGAGTTTGACGCCGGCGACGGGGTAGAGTTGATCTGGCGCAGGGGTGCTGTAATTGACCGGCATAATCAGTTTTCTCCAAATACGTGCTGCCAAAGTTTACGTACCGCCTCGATGCGTTGAGCGTGTGGAGCGGCCTCGACGCGGCTGTCGAGATTGTTGAGGCGCCGCTGGTGCTGCATGCGGCGGTATTCGCGGTAGGCGTCGCGCGAAGCTTCGGCGAGCTCGGCGGGAATCAGTCCACATTCTGCTGCGATGCGTAGCAGCGCGATGTTGCCGAGGTTGCCGGTGAGCCGGTGATGATCGCAGGCATGGGCGAGGATCAGGTATTGCACAATGAACTCGACATCCACCAGACCGCCGAAATCATGCTTGAGATCGAAGAGGGACGATGCACCTTTGGTTCCCAGGCTGCCGTGCATCTTCTTCCTCATCTCCAGTACTTCTTCGCGCAGCTTGGCGCGGTCGCGTCGCTGGCAGAGAATTTCGCAGCGGATTTTCTCGAAGGCAGCGCCGATGGCCGGATCGCCGGCGGTGAAGCGTGCCCGCGTGAGCGCCTGGTGCTCCCAGATCCACGCTGATTCGAGTTGGTATTTGTGGAAGGCCTCGACCGAGCTGACCACCAGGCCGGCATCGCCGTTCGGGCGCAGCCGCAAATCGGTTTCGAACAGGATGCCTGCCGAGGTGCGCGACGACAGCCAGGTATTGAGACGCGTGCCGAGCTTGGCGTAAATCTCGGCGGCTTCGGGCGCAGGATCGTCGAACAGATAGACGATATCGAGATCCGAGGCATAGCCGAGTTCCTTGCCGCCGAGCTTGCCGTAGCTGATGACGGCGAAGGCCGGGTTTTCGCAGTGTTTCTTGAGCAGCTTGCGCCAAGCCAGCGTGATGACGCGGTCGACCATGATGTCGGCCAACTCTGAGAGGTGGTCGGAGAGTTTCTCGAGCGTCAGCAGATCGGCGACATCCTGGCTCACCAGCCGGAAGATCTGGGCGTGGTGCGATTCGCGCAGGGCGTCCATCTGCTGCTCGGTGTCGGGCTCCAATGCATCGGTTTCTTCGATGAGTTGCTGGCGGAAGGCCGTCCAGTCGGGCGGCATTTGCAGCAGGCGCGGGTCGAGCAGCTCGTCGAGCAGGATCGGGTGCTTGAGGAGGTAGTCGGCTGCCCAGGACGAGGCGCTGGCAATGCGCGCCACCTGTTCGAGTGCCTGCGGATATTGTTGCAGCAGGGCGAGATAGGCGGAACGGCGGCCGATGGCTTCGAGCAGATCGAGCATGCGCGAGAGCGTCTCGTCGGGGTTGGGCGCCGTTGCGGCGGCCTGGATGGAACGCGGGATGAGCGCGTCAAAGCGGCTTTTGGCCTGATCGCTCATCTGCAGATAGCGGCTGCCGGTGCGAATGGCGGCGAGGCGGGCGCACAGCGTGCCCCCCTGCTGGAAGCCCAACTCGGCGAGCATGGTGCCATGGCCATCACCCGGGCCGGTGTTGTTGGCGTTGGTCCAGACCGGATCGAGTTGATGCTGCCGTTCGTTGGGATCGGCAAACACTGCTTCAAAATGGCGGGCAACGGCCTGGCGATGGTCGTCCATCTCCATCAACAGCGCTTCGTAGGTGGCGAAGCCCATCGCCCGGGCGACACGCGCCTGGTCGTCGGCATGCTCGGGGAGCGCGTGGGTCTGCGCGTCATCGAGGTACTGCAGGCGGTGTTCGAGCCGCCGCAAAAAACGGTAGGCGGATGAGAGTTCGATC
>CAJBAP010000374.1 GCA_903950295.1 uncultured Rhodocyclaceae bacterium | reverse complement strand
GCCAGTATGCGTGCCAATAAGCGGATCGCATCGTCGCCGCGGGCGAAGCCATACACATCGTTGAAGGGCTTGAAATGGTCAAGATCACAGTAGGCCGCCCAGAAAGAGTGATCCTGCTCCAGATGTTCGTCGATGGCATTGTTGAGGGGTTCGTTACCCGGTAACCCTGTCAGGGCGTTGGCGTGCTGGGCCGCCTGAATCTGCATGCGCGTGATTTCGCGCATCAACTCCTGGCCAGTGCCGATGCCCTGATAGCGCCCATTCTCGACAATGATGAAGCCGTCGGCCAGATGGTAGGCATCGGCCTCGGCGATCTGGCGTGCCAGGTCCTGCAACGAGGTTCTCTTCTCGACCAATAGTGGCTCGGGATTCATGAACAGATGACAGGGTTTGCGGCCGAACAACTCCCGCCGGAATGGACGCGCCAGGCGGTCGATCAAGGTATAGCGACCGATAATGCCGCAGGGCAAGCCGTTATCGACCACGGGCAGGCTTTGCAGGCCTGGCTCGCGATCGAAGATGGCATAGGCATCCTCGATCGTCGCGCTTGGCCGAATCGGCACCACGGTACGCAACAGCTTGGCTGCAGTCAGTTGCGGCCGCTTCGTGGCGGTTTCCGATGTCTGCGTATGCCTGAATACCGTGGCGGCTTCCCCAACGAGTTCAGTCAGCGGCAATGCCGTCGGCCGGGCAAAAAAGTAACCCTGGCCGTGTGCGATACCAAGTTGACGCACGCACGCCAGTTCCGCCGCGGTTTCGATGCCCTCGGCAATGACTTGGCTTCCGGCGTTGCGGGCGATCTCCTGGATCGAGCGCAGGAACTGTCTTTTCATGGGGTCGCTGTCACAACCCTGGATGAAGTGCATGTCGATCTTGACAAATTCCGGCTGCAATTCCGACCACAGCCGCAGACTGGAAAACCCCTCGCCCAAGTCGTCGATGGCGATGCGGAACCCCAAGGATCGGTAGTGACACACCGCCTCGCGCAGCATCGTGTAGTTTGATGCGACGTGTGAAGGTTGATTCTCGGTGAGTTCGATCACTACGCGCTTTGGGTCAATGCCCAGTGCGATCAGTGTGGAGAGTGTTTCGCCACGACGCGCTTCCGGTTGCAGCAGGCACTGCGGCGACACGTTGAGAAAGAGGTCGCCAGGCAGCGCCTGACGCATGAAGCTTTCCAGGGTTATCCGGCGGCACAGGTGTTCGATGTCGGTTTCACGATTGCACAGGGCAGCGGCGCGAAAGAGTTGAAGTGGCGCATGCAGAGGGCTGTTCGACGGCCCACGAATCAAGCCTTCAAAGCCGCACACGACACCTTGGTTTAGGTCAATGATTGGCTGAAACAGGGGGTATAGGGTTCCCTTGGCAAGGATCTCGTCCAAACGGAAGTTGTATTCCATCAGGTTTGAATCGGAATCGTTGTCCGGCAAATGCATGCCGGCAATGCCGTCGGTGTGGATGGCATTGCAAAGTTGGCGGGGTGACATCAGTACAGCAGGAGTTTGCATGTGTTCCCTTAGCCTCACAGAAAATGCCGCTGATAACGTGGCGTCATTTTCGCCATGGGCAGTAGAAACAACAGGTCCGCACTATTGAAGTCCGGATCCCAGGCGGGTTCGCCACAAATCCATGCACCGGCGCGCAGGTAGCCCTTGACCAGAGGCGGAATCTCGGCGACCTGTCCATTGGTCAAGCGCTCATACGGCAGGACAGTCAGCGGCATGACGCGATACTCGATCGGGGCGAGGTGACTTTCGCCCAGTTGCATGAACAGGTTGGCGGCATTGTGACCGCCATCGGTCATCGGGATCGAAGCGCACCCGAGCATGTATTCGTAAGTGTTCTTGCGCATGTATTCGGCCAACTTGAGCCAGAGCAGGGTAATCACGGCACCATTGCGATGATCTGCAGCAATGCAGGAGCGGCCTACTTCCACCAGGCGCGAACGCAGATGCGTCAATCGGGTCAGATAAAACTCGCTTTCCGAGTCGTAGCTGCCAACCTGTCGAGCCGCCTCCGGTGACAATATCCGGTAGGTACCGACGATACGGCCCTCCCGCTCATCGCGCACGATCAGGTGTTCGCAGTAAGGGTCGAGATAATCGGCATCGACCCCGGCTACGGCCGGATGCAGGTTGACACCGAATTCCTCGACGAATACCTGGTAGCGCAATTGCTGTGCGGCGCGTATTTCGCTTGGGCTCTGGGCAAAGCATACGTGGTAGCGCCGCTCCGGGTGTGGCTCTTGCCTGGCTTCGGCATGCACATTCAACATGACCGTTCTCCTGATGATTGTTAGTGTGCCGCCATTGTCACGAGTGACTGTTACGCCCCCATTGCAAAGTCGTTACGAGTCATGACCTCGTGCATCAGTCCTTCGAAGCGGTCGTGAATATTTTCCCAGTCCAGGTTGGCGATACTGGCGGGGCAGGCAGTTCGCATTGCCGTCAGGTGCTCCGGCATGCTGGCAAGTTGTACTGCTGCGGTAATGAAGGCGGCGTCGTCACCGGGCGAAATCTTCAGGCCATTGACGTGATCTTCGATCAGGTTAGCTGCGGCAGCATAATCGAAGGCGACTACGGGTAGGCCACTGGCAAGTGCTTCGCTGACAACGTTGCCGAAGGTTTCAGTGAGGCTCGGAAACAGCAGCAGGTCAGCACTTGCATAGTGACGCGCCAGTTCTTCGCCGTGCCTGACCCCCACGAAGCGGCACTCGGGGTGCTTGCATGCCAGCGCATGACGCCGGGGGCCATCACCCACGAAAATCATCAATGCCTGTGGCTTCAGGGCGCGGATGGCTGAAAAGGCACGGATGGCAAGCGCGAGATTCTTCTCTGCGGCGATTCGGCCGACCACCAGGATGACGGGATCTGTTTCACTGGCCCCCCAACTGGCACGCAGCGCAGCTGAACGCCGTGCCGGATTGAAGCGCCCCATGTCGACTCCACGGGAGAGTACGTCGATGTTGCGAAAGCCTTGGCGAGTCAAATCCTCTGCGAGCGCAGTCGTCGGGACCAGCGTTGCCTGGGTCCGATTATGAAACCAGCGCAGATAGCGTTCGATACCCCCGTGCATCCAACCGATGCCGTAATGACGGCAGTAGGCGTGGAAGTGGGTGTGAAAGGTCGAAATCACCGGGATGTTGAGGGCCCGCGCCGCCGCCAGTGCCGAGAGCCCTAGCGGCCCTTCGGTCGCGATATGTACCACGTCGGGTGGTTCGACTGCCCAGAGTTGCTGCAGTTTGCGCCTGACCGGCAGACCAAAGCGCAATTCGCCATAACCGGGCAAGGGGATGCCTGGCGTGAGCAATTGATCGGCGGTGAGTCGTCCGACCTTCTCGTGTTTCTGGCGCGGCCGCACGATCATCAGTCGGTGATTGCGCGCCGACAATCCTGCGGCCAGATGGCCGAGAGTCATTGCGACACCATTGACCTCGGGCAGGTAGGTTTCCGTCACCAGGGCGACTGAAAGATGGCCGGCCATCCTCAGGCGACAGAGCGCAAGGGCAGAATTTTGGCGCTGGCCTGGTGCCACTCGATCAATTCGAGTCGGCCATCGGGGTGCTCCACGATAGCGGTACAACTGTCGACCCAGTCACCACAGTTGATGTAAAGCACGCCGTCGGTTTCGCGCAAGGCGGCGCTGTGGATGTGGCCGCAGACAACGCCATCGAGCTTGCGTTCGCGCACGGTGCGAATGAGGATCTCTTCGAAGTCGAAGATGAATGAGATGGCACGCTTGACCCGTCGCTTGGCATAGCCGGCGAGCGACCAGTAACCGGCGATGCGCAACGTGCGACGGATCCACGATAACGTGCCATTGAATCTGACCAGCAGGTTGTAGCCGATGTCGCCGAGGATGGCGATCCAGCGGTGGTGGCGTGTGACCTGATCGAATTCGTCGCCGTGCAACAGCAGCAGGCGCCGGCCGTCAGCGGTCTCATGGATGTGCTCGGCCTTGATGTGAATATCGCCGAACGAAGCGCCAATGTATTCGCGCAGGGCTTCATCGTGGTTGCCCGGAATCAGCATGACTTTTTCGCCATGCCGTGCCCGACGCAAAATCTTTTGGACCACGGTGTTCTGTGCCTCCGTCCAATGGATCGACCGACTCATCGACCAGACATCGATGATGTCGCCGAGCAGAAAAAGGTGCTCCGCCTCGTAATCCCGCAGGAAGGCGATCAGGCTGTCAGCCTGGCAGCCACGCGTACCGAGGTGAAT
>CAJBAP010000373.1 GCA_903950295.1 uncultured Rhodocyclaceae bacterium | reverse complement strand
GTTGAGGCGCACCGAGCATCCAGCGGCAGAGCGTTCGGCCGAGGCGTCGGTGAGTTCAAACGCTTGCTCCACTTTCAGATCGGGCAGGCCTTCGATTTCGATGATCTTGCCGGAGAACAGGTTCTTCTTGCCTTGTTTGGCGACGGTGAGGTGGCCGGCCTTGATGGCGTAGAGCGGAATCGCAT
This sequence comes from uncultured Rhodocyclaceae bacterium, assembly GCA_903950295.1. The sequence goes on along the minus strand of CAJBAP010000373.1, from coordinate 3,159 downwards.
TGACCAGATCGCGCAGGGTAATGCCTGGCTGCAGCTTGCCCTTGAAACGCACTAGGACGGATTCGGGCATGTCGAGCGGCATCACACCGGTGGCGGCGGCGAAGGCTACGAGGCCGGAGCCGGCGGGGAAGGAGATGCCGATGGGGAAGCGGGTGTGCGAGTCGCCGCCGGTGCCGACAGTGTCGGGTAGCAGGAATCGGTTGAGCCAGGAGTGGATGACACCGTCACCGGGCTTGAGCGAGACGCCGCCACGCGCGGTGATGAAACTGGGCAGGGTGCGATGGGTCTTGACGTCGACCAGCTTCGGATAGGCGGCCGTGTGGCAAAAGGACTGCATCACCAGATCGGCGGAGAAGCCGAGGCAGGCGAGATCTTTGAGTTCGTCGCGGGTCATCGGGCCGGTGGTGTCCTGCGAGCCGACCGAGGTCATGCGCGGTTCGCAGTAGGTGCCGGGACGGATACCCGCTTGTTTTCCATTTGTTTCTGGCAGGCCGCAGGCGCGACCGACCATCTTCTGCGCCAGCGAGAAGCCCTTGCCGGTGTCGGCGGGGACGCCGGGTAGGCGGAACAACGTGGACACGGGGAGGCCAAGAATCTCGCGGGCGCGTGCCGTGAGGCCGCGGCCGATGATCAGCGGAATGCGGCCGCCGGCGCGCACTTCGTCGAAGATGACATCGGACTTGACCTTGAACTCGGCGATAACCGCGCCATTCTTCAGCGCCTTGCCTTCATACGGTCGTAGTTCGACGACGTCGCCCATGTCCATCTTGCCGACGTCGAGTTCGATCGGCAGGGCGCCAGCATCTTCCATGGTGTTGTAGAAGATCGGCGCGATCTTGCTGCCAAGGCAAACACCGCCGAAACGCTTGTTCGGGACGAAGGGGATGTCTTCGCCGGTGAACCACAGCACCGAGTTGGTGGCGGACTTGCGCGAAGAACCGGTGCCAACGACATCGCCGACGTAGGCGACGAGGTTGCCCTTGGCCTTGAGGGCGTCGAGTTGCTTGAGCGGGCCGCGTTCGCCGGCCTGGTCGGCTTCGATGCCGGGGCGCGGGTTCTTCAGCATCGCCAGCGCGTGCAGAGGAATGTCCGGGCGGCTCCAGGCGTCGGGAGCGGGCGAGAGGTCGTCGGTGTTGGTTTCACCAGTGACCTTGAAGATGGTGACGGTAAGGCTCTTGGGGACTTCGGGGCGCGAAGTGAACCACTCGGCATCGGCCCAGGACTGCATGACCGACTTTGCGTTGGCATTGCCGGCCTTGGCTTTCTCGGCGACGTCATGGAAAAAGTCGAACATCAGCAGCGTGCCCTTCAAGCCCTTGGCGGCGACGGCGCCGACTTCGGCATCGCCGAGCAGGTCGATGAGCGGCTTGACGTTGTAGCCACCCAGCATCGTGCCGAGCAACTCAGTCGCTTTGGTGCGCGAAATTAGCGGGCACGCCGTCTCGCCAGCGCCGACTTTTGCGAGGAACTCGGCTTTCACCTTGGCGGCATCATCGACGCCGGCAGGAACGCGGTGGGTGATCAGGTCGACGAGCGTCGCTTCCTCGCCCTCATTTGCCAACTGAGGTGGTGCTTGAAGCAACGCCACCAGTTCGGTGGTCTGCTGCTTGGTCAGGGGCAGGGGCGGGATGCCCAGCGCGGCGCGCTCGGCGATATGGGCACGGTAGGCTTCGAGCATGGTGTGTTTTCCTTTCGCGTGAAAATTATTTGTGATCGATTATTTACAGTCGCCGACGCGGTGACCGGTCATGACTTGCGTGAATTCGCCCATGCCTTGATCGGGTGTCATCCGCATCTTGATTTCGGTGTTGAAGCTGGTGTTGGTGCCGCTGCCCTTGGCTTGACCGCTCATATTGCCGTCCTTCGAGGTGCAGGCAAAGCTGTAGCTGTAGGTGGCACCCGAGGCTTTCATGTCAGACATGGTGCATTTGCTTTGGCCGTCTTCCATCCTGTGTTGCTTGCCATCGGCGATGTCCTGCGCGGTGAAGCAGTGGTTCCACTTCTGTCCCGGCATTTGCATGCCTTGCATCTTCATGGCGCTGCTCATTTCCCAGCGGCCGGGTTGCATCTGTTGCTGGGCTTGGGAGAGTGAAGCGAGGCTGGCGAAGACGAATGCAATCAGAATGCGTTTCATGGCGATTCCTTTCAGGCGGGCACGGCGTTGAAAAAACGTGAGGTGGTTATTGTCGGCAGCGGCACGCCGGTGGCGTGGGCGCGTTGCAGCAGTTCCCAGTAATAACGATAGGAAGCTCGATCATGCAGGCGGCCGTTCTGCTGGGTTGGCCCCCAGTCGGCAGCGGCAGCGGCCAGGAGAATTGCACTGGCTGCTTCGACCTCATCGAAAGCGGGACGCATGGCCGAGACGATGGGTTCGATCTGGTTCGGGTGAATGCTCCACATGCGCAGATAGCCGAATTCTTCGCGGGCGCGGCGCGCATCGGCAGCGACCACGCTGGCATCACGGAATTCTGTGGTGACGTTGTGTGCCGGCACGATGCCATTGCCCAGTGCCGCAGCTGCAATCTCGCACTTTGCGCGCACGATCAGCGGGTGGTTGAATTGCCCGGGAGAGTGCATTGCGCTGGCCGGAATGGCACCGTGATGCGCGCTGACATAATCCATCAGGCCGAAGTCGATTGACTCGACCTGGGGCAGGGCGGCGATCTGCCAGGCCTCGCGGACTGCTCCGGGCGTTTCGATTAGTACATGCACCGGAATTCCACGCGTGATGCCGTGACGACTACGACAGGAATCGAGGGCAGAGATCTGCTGCTGAACGTCAGCCAGGCACTCCGGTTTGGGCAGCACAAGATACGCGAGGCGCTGTCCTGCCGTGCCAACGATGGTTTCGAGATCATCTTGCCAGGCCGAGTGGCGCACATCGTGAATACGCGCACCCAGGCGGTTGTAATGGTTGTCGTTCGAATTGATGAGTGCGGCGACCAGAACGGCGTGCTCATGCTCGCGTCCGGTGGGTGCGCCGTCTTCGCAATCGGCGGTGATGTCGAAAATTGCACCTAGACTGGTTTGCAATTCGAGTGCTTTGCAAATGAGTTTTTCATTGCCGGCGAAATGCTCACAGGCGGCCAGCGCCGGGAAGGGCCGGCCGCCTGCGTAAAGAATGTCAGCGGGATGGACCGGACTGTTCATCGGGAATCC
>CAJBAP010000372.1 GCA_903950295.1 uncultured Rhodocyclaceae bacterium | reverse complement strand
TCCAGATTGTCGCCAATCTTCTTGCGCTCGCCGGGAATGCGGTCGAGTTCCTTGCGCATGTTTTCATCGCCCTTCACCAGCAGCGAATTGCGCTGAATGCGACCGATGGCGTTGATGGCGTCGATGACGTCATTGGCCTGCGCGGTCTTGACGGCACCTGCATTTATGCCTTTGATTTCGTTATCGAGCGCACCAAATCGCATGTAGCTGACTGCGGCAATGGTGATCAGCAACGCCAGCGTGACGGCAAAGCCCAACCCGAGACGGATACCGATTTTTAGGTTCTTGAACATGGCGAACTCCTTTTTCTTCAGACAGGTGAGACTGAGTTAATCGAGATAAATAGTCGGCGCTGGCGGGATGGCAGTTGGCATCTGTTTAGCGCGCTTCGAGTGCCGGGACGGCATGGGCACCAATCGGATGCCGGTGTTCCTCGGTCTGACTGGCCAGATGGGTGAGGGCTTGTACGTCGAGAATCAGTGCCACTTCGCCGCTGCCGAGGATGGTGGAGCCACCGATGCCGCGCAGGTGCTTGAACAGGCTGCCGAGCGGCTTGATGACGGTCTGGAACTCGCCGAGTAACTGGTCGACGACGATGCCGGCCTTGCGCCCGCCGGCCGAGATGACGACGACGTTCTCGCGTTCTGGCGGTGCGCCCTCAACATCGAAGAATTCGCGCAGACGGATGAAGGGCAGCACTTCGCCGCGCAGGTTGAGCATGTGACCGCGTGTGGCATCGTCACGCAGCTCAAGGCATTCGACCACGCTGTCGAGCGGGATGACGTAGGAGAAGGCGCCGACCGAGGTGAGGAAGCCGTCGATGATGGCGAGCGTGAGCGGCAGGCGGATGATGAAGCGCGAGCCGACGCCGACTTCGGTCTTGACGTCGACCTGGCCGCGCAAGGCCTGGATGTTGCGGCGGACGACATCCATGCCGGTCCCGTGACCGGCCGCTCCCGTTGCACCTGCAGCCCCTGTAGCCGACGCGTCGGCATTAAATATCAGGTTGCTGATCTCTTGGTCGGACAGGGTTTGGCCCGGTTGTATCAGGCCCTTCTCGATAGCCTTGGCCTGCAGCGTCTCAAGATCGAGACCGCGGCCGTCGTCGGCCACTTCGATGACGATACTGCCGGAATCATGGTAGGCGTTGAGCTCGATCCGGCCCTTGACCGGCTTGCCGGCCGCGACGCGCGCCGCGGCTGATTCGATACCGTGGTCCATGGCGTTTCTGAGCAGATGCAGCAGCGGATCGCCGATCTTTTCGACCGCCGACTTGTCCAGTTCGGTTTCGGCGCCGTTTATCACCAACTCGATGTCCTTGCCCAGTTCCTGAGACAGATCATGGGCAACACGCTGAAAGTGGTTGAAGGTTTCACCGATCTGCACCATGCGCAGTTGCAGGGTGGAGTCGCGAATGGTCTCGACCAACCGGGTGAGTACCGAGGTGGACTCAATCAGCGAGACGTCGCCGTTTCTGCGCGCCTGCAGGTTGGAGGAGGCGCCGGCGATGACCAGTTCGCCGACCTGATCGATGAGCTGATCGAGTTTGTCGGCATGGACGCGGATCAGGCCGGCGTCGGTGGCCGGTTTTTCGGAGGTGGCCTTTTGCTTGTCAGCGGCGGCCTCGGCCACGTCCTTGTGCACGGCTGCGGCAAGTTGGCCGCTCTCCCCGGAATGCTTTTCTGTATTGGTGAGTTCGTCCATGACGGCTTCCCGGTTCACGCCAACACCTCCTGTAACCTCTGTTTTCCCTCGACGGTGCGATCCGGTCGCTCTGTCATGCTGCGACCTTGCTGGTCATCCTAGTGAAACCGGGCTGCGCAGGTAATACACAGATCAGGGTATTCTCGATACCGATATTTCTCGCGGCCAAGTCGATTTCATGGGGGGGTACCTGCCGGGCAGAGCGTGCTGCGTGCCCAAAAGCGACACAGGATCAATGAATAGCTATTGGCCGCTCAAGCGACTTACTGCGCTCATTCAGGCTAAGGCTGATCGTGGCTACCAATCGCGCCGACTCAACGCCCGCAGCAAGATCGTAAACAACTCATCGGGGTTAAACAGCATGATCAGGAAATCATCCCGACATTTACCTCCAGCAATGCGGCCAGTTTTACGTCGTAGTCCAGTTCCGAATTGATGGCATCCTGCAGTTTGCCCGCCAACTGAACATCAAGACTGCATATGTGAGCGCCCATCCAATTGCTGATGATATTCAGAAG
>CAJBAP010000371.1 GCA_903950295.1 uncultured Rhodocyclaceae bacterium | reverse complement strand
TTCGACACGGGCGATGTCCTTCACGCGCACGGTCGCGCCGCGCACGTCGCTCCTGATGATGATGTCGCCGAACTCCTGCGGCGTCGTCAGGCGGCCGCGCGTCACGATGGTCGCGGCATATTCCTGCCCGGGCACGGCGGGCACCTGGCCGAGTTCGCCGGTGGCAATCTGCACGTTCTGGGCGCGCACCGCCTTCGCCACATCGGCCGGCGTCAGGCCGAAGGCGGTGAGGCGGTCGGGCTTGAGCCAGAGCCGCATCGAATACTCAGTGCCGAAGAGGATGGCCTCGCCGACACCCGGCGTGCGGCGGATGCTTTCGAGTACGTTGGCGGCGGCATAGCTGCCGAGTGCCACGTTGTCGAGCGACTTGTCGGGCGAGTAGAGCGAAAGAAACAGCAGGTAGTTGCGTGCCGCCTTGGCCACGGTGACGCCGAGGCGCCGAACCTCCTCGGGCAGGCGCGCCTCGGCGCGCTTGATGCGATTCTGCGCCTCGACCGACGCCAGATCGAGATTGGTACCAGCCTCGAAAGTCAGTGTGATGGTGCCGAGGTTCTGCTCGGAAGACGATTCCATGTAGAGCAGCCGCTCGATGCCGTTCATCTCCTGCTCGATCATCGACACCGCCGTTTCCTCCACCACCTGCGCGGCAGCGCCGGGATAGTTCATGGTGATGGCCAGGGCTGGCGGAGCGACGGTCGGGTAGCTCGCGACCGGCAACTGCCGCAGTGCCAAGCTGCCCCCAAGGAGGATGATCAGTGCGATGACCCAGGCGAAGATGGGCCGGTCGATGAAGAATCTGGCGAACATGGTCTATTTCTTGTCCGCGGGCGGAGCAGCAAGCAGCGGCGCTCCCGGTGTCCAGGGCAGGGGTTTCACCACCGTGCCGGGCCGGGCCTTCTGCAGACCATTGACGATGACCTGCTCGCCGCCCTTGAGTCCCTCGGTAATGATGAAGTCGCCCCCTGACATCTCACCAGTCCTGACCGGCAACGGCACGACCTTGCCCTCGCCATCGACGCTGAGGACGGTTTGTCCCTGCGCGCCCCCCTGCACCGCCCGTTGCGGCACGCGGATGGCGTTATCGAGCTGCGTCTGCGGGAAGCGAATTCGCGCAAAAGTGCCCGGCAGCAGTTCGCGGCGCGGATTGGGAAACTCCGCGCGCAACACCACCGCACCGCTCGCCGGATCGACCGCGAGATCGGTAAATTGCAGGCGGCCTTTCTCGGGATAGAGCGAACCGTCCTCGAGCAGCAGTTCCACCTGCGCGGCATCCGCCCGCTTCTGCTTGCCCGCCTTCACCGCCTGCTGCAGGCGCAGCAGGTCGGAATAGGACTGGGTGAACTCGACACGGATCGGGTCGAGCTGTTCGATGGTGACCAGATGCGTCGCTTCGCCCTTTCCGACCAGGGAACCCTCGGTGACCAGCGCCCGGCCGATACGGCCAGAAATCGGCGCTGGCGGGACGGCGTTTTCGAGATCGAGCCGTGCCTTGGCGAACGTGGCCTCGGCCTGCTTGACGCGCGCGGCAGCGGCATCGTATTCCTGCTGGCTCACTGCCTTGATATCGAGCAGTGGCCTGTAACGGTCTGCCACCGCACGGGCGGCACCGAGATCGGCTTCCGCCGCTGCCGCCTGGGTCTGGTAAGTACGCGCATCGATGCGGAACAGCGGCGCACCGGCAACGATGTCGCTGCCTTCGGCGAAGAGACGCTTCTCGACCAC
>CAJBAP010000370.1 GCA_903950295.1 uncultured Rhodocyclaceae bacterium | reverse complement strand
GTTAATGAAGTCAGCAAGGTTCTTTACTACGGCCTTGGCGCGGACAATGACGGCAATGCGCTGTCGATTATCCCGATTGGCGGTGAAGGCGCTTATGTCGGCGTGGCCGGCAATCAGACCGTCGCCGGCATCAAGACCTTCTCCGGTGAATTGCACGTTGCCCTGCCCACGTTGCCAACGCAGGCTGCCAACAAGAACTACGTTGATACCGCGATTTCGCAGATCGTTGGCGAAGCCATTACCGGCGCATTCCATTACAAAGGAACCTTGCTTGCCTCGTCCAATACCTTGCCCATCGTTCGGGTTCAAGGCGACCTGTATCGGGTCACGGCAGAAGGCAACTTCGGCGGCGTGACCGCGTTTGTGGCTTCCATTGGCGACCATGTAGTTTTCAATGGTTCCGAGTGGGACAAGATTGATAACACCGATCCCGCCATTGCCGGAACGGCGAACCGCATTACCGTCGTTCGCACCGGCGAAAATAGCTACACGGTAGACCTTGCCGCTGAGTATGCCGGCGGTTCGCAACTGACCCGGCTCGGTACGCTGATTGAAGGCGTGTGGAATGCCAGCATCATTGCCCTGAATTACGGCGGTACTGGCGCGGATTTGTCGAATGCGGCGGACGGCACCTTGTTCAAGAAAATGGGCGCGGCCTTTGTTCCGGCTGTTGTCGGTATCGACTTCGTCAAGACGAACTTCGGTATCGTCAACGGCGGCACGTTCTAGGCGGTTGAGTCGCTCACATGGCAAACACCATCCAAACCAAATACTCATCGGACACGACAGCGCCTATTGCGTTGTCACCGGGTGAATTGGCATGGTCGAAAGCCAGTCAGCGACTCTACATCGGTGAAGATAACGGACTGATTACTCTCATTGCCATGAGCCAGAGCTTTGAAGCCCTACAAGGGCAGCTTGCTAACCTGCAACTACACGTTGCACGGCTCAATGGTAATCAGGCCGCTATTGAAACGCTTCTCGACCCCACCTTGACGATGGATCGTCTTGGTATGTGGTTGGCAGATACCACCCATCAAAGCCAATTTCAAACATTACTCTATTTGCCCATGATGATTCATGCCTTTATGGATTCACCCGGCTTGTTAGCCATGCTGTCAAACAACAGTATGGCAATGCAAACCATAGTTAATAGTCCTGATGCCTTAAAGTTGCTCACAGACAACCCAACAGCCATGTCAACCCTATGGACATCCAATGTAGCCACCGATGCCCTCTGGGCCAGTGCCAATGCCCGGTTAGCGGTATGGAATAGCGATACGGCACTGGCCGCATTGCAGGCCAATCCCACTCAGATTGCTCGACAAATTGCGCTCGGTAAGATCAACACGGCAACGACCGTGACCGATGCCATGACTCTACTAACCGCCAAGAAGATCATTCTGCTCAGACGTTATTTAACGGGCAGTACCACGGCCAGCGAATGGCTGCAATGGAGTCGGGACGGCGTCAATGATGCGATGTTGCCCACTGGAACGGTTCTCAATACCGGCAGCAGTATCGCCAAGGGCCGGACAACGACCTATGCCAACAGCAGCATTTATCCCGGTGCGAATAACGACAACGCCAATGCGGTTTGTGCCATGAATGGCTTGCGCCGGGGCGGAACCAATGTTACCGCCACTCTCAACCTGATTTATCTGAGTGTTTAGGCGGTGGAAACGTATCTGGCCGGCACCTCACAAATCCGCTACGAATCCCTAGCCGTTGTGCCCGCGACCCCGTTAAAAGCCGGCGAGCAGGAATGGTGCAAGGCGGTAAAGACGCTCTTCATTGGCGAGAATGACGGCACCATGACCGGAATCAAGGCCACGAACAACACCAGCATAACCGGCTCTATCAGTCCCGTTAAGCTGTGGTTCCTAACGGCACGGTGAATGAGATGACCATGAAAGCAGGACGCCTTGCCGCCGTTAGTTTGCCGCTTAATAGCAATATCGTGGTGTACACCGTTCCTTGTGGACGCCATGCTAGTTTCAGCGTGAGCTTATGCAATATCACCACGGCCACGGCCAAGATTCGCTTGGCGCTCAGTACCGGAACCACACCACAAGCCAGTGACTGGATTGAATACGACACCTCGATTCTGGGCAATGGCGTATTTGAACGAACCGGATTGGCCCTAAGTGCCGGACAATGCCTCATCATTTTCAGCAACAAAGCCACCATTGCCTCAGTTGTTTACGGCATCGAAGAGGACATTGGCTAATGGGCCGCTTTCTTTCCCAACCCGTGGAATCCAATTCCATCAGTACGCTGGAGTTCCTCAAGCGGATGACGCCACCAGAACGGATAGCCATTCGTGCCAGCACCAACCCAATGGTTAATGACTTCCGTTATATGCTGGAAAATGCCCAGTCTATTAACACAGATAACGCGGACACCGTGAACGGAACGTATTATCTCGAAACCTGTGGCCTGATTGCAATGGGCCGTGCTGCTGAAATCCTTAACCAAACTGAATAAAACCATGCTTCTTTTCACACTCCACGGAGATCACTCCCATGTCCAGCCCTGCAACGTCCTTCCGCCTGATTTATCCCGACACCAACACCGTCAACACTGTTGCCTTGCACGATGCCACTGGCGCAGCCCTCACGCCTCAGACTGTTTCTGATGGGGCTGATGATCCGGCGGGCTTCAAGTCCAAGGTCATCACCTTTGCCGCCGCCAGTCAGCCGCTGTTTGCCAGTCCAACCTTTGCCAACCCGGCCAGTCCGGTCAGCGTTTACCTGACCCGCGACGAGGCCGGCTTGTTCAAGAAGGTACTGGACGAGACCACGTTCAATAGCACCAGTCCGGGCCGCCCGACCATCGGCGTCACCGCCCTGCAAGAGCATCTGCTGTATGCGCCAACCGACCTGGGTGGCGGGATCACGACCTATGCGGTCAAAGCGCCCGTCTCTCCAGTGGCCATCATCAAGGATGCTGGCAAAGACCCGATCACCGGCGCTGATTTGGACGGCAACACCATCCTGATGCGCTGGAGTGGCGTCGTCCCGACGCTGGTGGAAGTCGAAGCCGACATCGAAGACATCACCGATCCGGCTGGCTTCTTTCCGGTGGCTTTCAGCAACATCACCACCTATGCCGAAAGCTCAGTGGGTTTGTCATTACTGAAAGCCGACGCGCAGATTGTCCCCCGCGATGGGTTGGGCCATGCCGTCAATTTCCGGCTGCGCTACAACGTCAATGGCGATGCCGGTGCCTGGGTGCCGGTCAGCAATGCGTTCATCACTTATCAGATGCTCGCGCCGAATCCGCCGACCAGCCTGACGGCGCAACTGCTCCGCGACCGTACCGACACCATCCCGGACGTGGTGAAACTGGACTGGACGAAAGACCTGGTATCGCCGGGGACGGGCATCGAAATCTTCGTCACCGACTATCTGAACAAGAAGCACAGCGTCTATACCAGCAACGGCCCGGAACTGACCTGCCGGGTTGAGAATGTCAGCCGCTTCGTGGTGCAAGACCTGGGGCCAGCCGTACCCCGGGCTTATGCGTTCAGCATGGTCGCCAGCAACATCAGCGCCAATAGCAGCGCCACCCACGCCGCCACCCCGCTGAATATCACCAGCAAGGTCAAGCCGGTTACACCACCGACGCCCGATGACATCGCCGGCACCGCCGTTGACGTGAACTACGCCAGCCTCAAGGCCACCGTGTTCGCCGATGTCCTGTCCGCGCTGGGCACCTTGCCCACCGAAGGCCAAGCCATCGTTTACAGCGCCATCGACAAGCTGGTCCTGAAAATGAAGGACGTGGTCCGGCTGGGCGGCAGTATCGACTTGCAAGACTTCGGGATCATGGCCGCCAAATGGACCAACGAGCGCCTCGCCCGCAATCCCTACTCTGGGGCGCCGATTGTGGTTCCGGCCTATCGCAGCCTCGGCTTCACGCCCTCGATTGGCTTCAAGACCGGAACGCGCAACGGCACGGTGATGACGGACTTGCAGGCCAAGCCGGTTTAAGCACCGATAACGGAAGCGGCGGATAAAGCAAATGTGCTTTACCCGCCGTTTTTAATGCCCCTCTTTCAACCTTTACGAGAACCTCAATGAGCAATGCTACTGACTACCTTGAAACCGCTATCGGCAATGCCCTGTTTTTAGGTCAGCCCTTAGCCATCACTGAATTGACCGTCCATCTTTACAGTTCCGCGCCCAATGACGCCGGAATCGGCGGACTGGAAATCCCGGCTGGAGCCAACGGTTATCAGCCCGTAACGCATCTGCCCGGCGCAGGCAACTGGATGAAAGCCGGCACCCAGGACACCAGCGGCAATACCGTCTTTCGCAACAACCTCCCGGTACAGTTTCCCACCGCAATCAGCGCCTGGCCGACCGTGATTGCCTTTGGTCTCAAGAATCAAACCGGCCAACTCATCTTCATCGCGAACTTGACCGCATCCAAAGCCGTCGCCATTGGCGATGCCCCGGTCTTTTTGGCCGGTGAACTTGAAATCGCCATCGGATAAGCCGCCATGCCGAGAATCAGTGAACTGCCGCTAAGCAACCCATTAACTAGCGACGAAGCCATCGCCATCGTTCAGGACGGTGAAACCCGCCAAGTCGCGTTATCGACAGCGTTAATCGCCCGCCACCCGGTCAGCGTCAGCAACGCCCGCTGGATCAAAAGCAATTATTCCCCGGCCCTAACCAATAATCCGGTAGCCACCCTCAGTCTATCCAACAGCGGAGGTTGTTAAGCCATGCCCACGCCCAGCTACCCGCCAATTACGCTGGTTTGGCAGAGCCAACCATTGACCATCATCGCCAAAGTCGATGCCGTCATCAATCCAACCGACAGCCTGCTCTGGGAGCATGAATTTGTCGCCGCGCTCATCCCGGATCCGTGGAGTGGAGCCAGTACGCTAAACTGGAATGGGGGCAATGCTTCTTGCACCTATGGCGCACAACAACTTTCGGGCGGACTCTGGAGATTTACCGCGCTATCCGGCGTTGCCGTTGCAACTCGAATCCATCTAGTCAATCAAGATACCAATGAACTATTAGGTATGTTGAGCAACAACGGTGAAACCGTAGAAATCACCATCCCGAACGATATTTATCTCTATGTGGCTCTGCTTCAAAATGGAGACCTATCAGTAGCAAGCGTCAGTATGCAGCGCATCGCCTATTGGGAAACCAGCGGCTACCTGCCAACCATCACCTCCGCCGGCAATCAATTATCCGCTCATTGGGAGTACACCCCACGCCAAGGCATCTTAACCGCCCGCGCCAAAGCCTATGACGGCAACAACTTTCTCGTTGCCACCAGCGGCGATTTAACCTTGACCATCACCGGCGCGAGCAGTGGAGGCTGTTAATCATGATCGACCTGCACATTCTCAACCATACCGCCGCCACCCGCCCGGACTGGTGGCAAGCCTGTCTGGCGTCCGCCCAAGCCGCCGAAGCCGCTGGACTCATCACCCTGCATCTCATGGAAGGCACCGGCGAAAGTATCGGCGCGAACCGCGCCGCCGCTTATCGGTTAGGTAGTCAGCCGTTCGTCGCTGGTCTCGACAACGACGACATTCTATTGCCGGACGCCATTCCCGCCTTGTTGAAAGCCCTAGCCGACCGCCCGGAAGTCTGTGGCGTCTATTCCGACCGGATGCAGATTGACGCCCACGGCAAAGTCCTGTTCACGATGCGCCGAAGCCACTGGACGCCGGACTGGCAACTTCGTCAACAAGACTACCCGCACATGCTGGCCGTCTATCGCCGGGAAGCGGTATTACCGCACCTGGACCTCATCGCCAGCTTCCCGGTCTATTCCGACTTCGTGTTAGCCGGACTGGCCACCCAATTCGGCCCGTGGTGGCATGTGCCCACCGTGGCTTATCAGCGCCGCGAGAAGGATTACTACATCAACCACGTTCGCCAGATAGCGCCGGACATTACCCGCCGCGCCCGCGCCATGGTCGAACCGATCCTGATGAACCGTCTGCACTCGAACCGGTGACGCCATGAGCCTGCTGACGGAGTTAAGCGTTACGTTACTGACCGAATCGGGATTACCGCTACTGGCGGAAAATGAAACCGATGGCGGCACCGGCGATCCCGGCGGCGGCACTGGCGATCCCGGCGGCGGCACCGGCGATCCCGGCGGCGGCACCGGCGGCGGCCCGATCATGCTGAAAGCAAAGGCGGCATTACAGTTATTCATCCATGCCGCCTTGAACAGCATCAAAGTCTTCACGCCCCTGCCGATGAAGGCCAAGGCCCCGATCCGGTTGATCAGCACCGGCATCCTTAAAGCCCGTAAAGGCATAAGAGTCAAAGCCGCGCTGAGAGTGATCGCCCGCCAAGGCACCGCGCAACCACCGAGCGGGATCGGGATGCAGATGAAGATCATCACCGATCCCTACCGCCAGGACGTGATTCTCGATCAATACCTGCTGGTCTGGTTTAACGGCCACCCGAATCAATGCCGCGTTGCCTTACAAATCGATGATGCCATTGAGTTTCAACCGGCCTTCATTTGGCAGAATCCCGGCGTGACCGCTCCGGCCATCCTCAAAATCGACAGCGCCGCGATTGCCGGCGACGGCAAAAGCCACCTGCTCAAAGTCAGCGCATGGCAAGCCGTAGGCAATCGCACCAGCGCCCGCTCAACGATCAGCGAATACGCCAAAACGCCCATCGTTCGCCCGGCCACCCAACCGGAATGGTGCGGCGCGACATCCATCCGCCAAGGTGAAACGATCTACCTACCTCCCTATAACTGGGTCTATGGCAACGTACCGGATTTGACCCGCATCGACTGGCGACATACCGGCGCAGTGCAAATCATGGCCCGGATTCCAGTGCGGAATCCAAAAACGGGCAAAGTAACTTTATCCAACACCGTTGTTGGCTATGCCGACCACGACGAAACCCGCTTCTACGTCGAAAACATCGGACTGCAATTCAACTGGTCGGGCGGAATCCTGCACGACGTTCTCTTTGGCGTGGCTGCCATTCAAAACGGCACCTTTGGGCCGGTGACGTGGGCCAACGCCCCGGTCAACATCAGAGACGTTCATCCCCAACCACAAGAGGCGATCACCAGCCCGGACGAAATCGCCGGCACCGCCCGCGTTCTTCGCCTGGACTGGTGCAAGGATGAAATTGGCAAGGCGCTATTTGCCGAGAACGGCTGGACATATCC
>CAJBAP010000369.1 GCA_903950295.1 uncultured Rhodocyclaceae bacterium | reverse complement strand
CTTTGCCATGAGGCGTATCGTGTTTGGCCTCGGTCTGACACAGGTCGTGGTAACGCTCGCGGCGGTGGCGGCCGGTTCCCTGTTCTGGGGCGTTTCCTGGCAGGCCAGTGTGGCGCTGGGCGGGGCGTTTGCCATGTCATCGACGGCGATCCTTTCCAAGCTCCTGACCGAGCGCCGTGAACTCGATGCCGCGCATGGCCGCGAGGTGATGGGCGTGCTGCTGTTCCAGGATCTTGCCGTGGTGCCCTTGCTAGTACTGATTCCCGCGTTGTCGCAGCCGGTCGATGCCCTGGCTGGCGAGTTGGGTCTGGCGCTGGTGAAAGCTGCTGCGTTGCTCACCCTGGTGCTGTTCGTCGGCCAGCGTCTGATGCATGCCTGGTTCGGTCTGGTGGCGCGCCGCAAGTCGAGCGAACTGTTCATGCTCAATGTATTGCTGGTGACGCTGGGCTTCGCCACCATCACCGAGTTGGCCGGCTTGTCGCCGGCGCTCGGCGCCGTTGTCGCCGGCATGCTGATATCAGAGACCGAGTATCGCTACCAAGTTGAGGAGGACATCAAACCCTTCCGCGACGTGCTGCTTGGTTTGTTTTTCATCTCCACCGGCATGATGCTCGATCCGGCGGCGATCTGGCGTGATGCCATCGGTGTGCTGGCGATGCTGTTGCTCCTGCTGGCGAGCAAGCTGATTGTGGTGGGCGTGGTCTCACGTCTGCTTGGAAGCAGCTCGGGGACTGCGCTGCGTTCCGGTCTTTGGTTGTGTGCGGCCGGCGAGTTTGGTTTCGTGCTGCTGGCGCGCGCCACCGATACCGGTCTGATCGACCCCGACCGGATTCAGCCCGTGCTCGCCGCCATGGTGCTGTCGATGATGATCGCTCCACTGGTTGTGCATTATTCCGACCGCTTTGTCCTGCGCTTTGTTGCCTCGGAGTGGCTGATGCGCTCGATGCAGCTGACCCAGATCGCGGCGCGCACCGTGGCGACGGAGAAGCACGCAATTTTGTGCGGTTACGGCAAAACCGGCCAGCACCTCGCACGATTTCTCGAGACCGAGAACATCGGTTTCATGGCGCTTGACCTCGACCCCGAGCGCGTACGCGAAGCCGCGAGCGCCGGCGAGCCAGTTGCCTGGGGTGATTGCACGCGGCGTGAAAACCTGCTGGCGGCCGGCATCGCCCGCGCCAGCGTGCTGGTGGTGACTTTCGCCGATACCAAGACGACGTTGCGCCTGGTCGAGCGCGTACGCGAACTGCGCCCCGACTTGCCCATCGTCGCACGTTCGCGCGAGGAGGAAGATGCAGAAAAACTTTTCGAGGCCGGGGTTGCCGAGGTCGTCCCCGAGGCACTCGAATCCTCGGTGATGCTGGCCACTCACGCGCTGGCCCTGGTCGGTGTGCCGATGCACCGCGTCATCCGGCGCCTGCGCGACATGCGCGAGCAGCACTATGCGTTGTTGCGCGGTTTCTTCCACGGCACCTCGGACGCCAGCGCCAACCTCGCGGATGTCGACCAACCCCGTCTGCATGCGGTGACGCTTGACGGCAATGCCTGGGCGGTCGGGCGCAGCCTCGAAGAGATTGCGCTGGAAAAAGTCGGCGCTGGCGTGACGGCGATCCGGCGGCGCTCTCAGCCGCAGGTGGCACTCACCGGTGATGTCCAACTTCAAGCGGGTGATGTGCTGGTCATTCGTGGTAGCGCGGCAGCGGTGGCGACGGGGGAGGAGCGACTGTTGCGGGGATGAAAAAGTCGGCGCTGGCGGGACGGCACCGAAACCCACAAAAGACAAAGCCCGCCGAAGCGGGCTTTGTGACTACAAATATTATTTTTCAGAAGCCCATGCAAACGATGTGAGGGGCGCCGTCGACGATTGCGGTAGTAGCTAATGCAGCGGCTCCTCGGACTGCCCCGGTAGCGACGGCCTGCACTGAGCCTCCGGCGGTATTACCGTCGTCCACCGATGTATCCATCTGCTTGACGTAGCGACCAAGTACCCCGTCCATACAGACGAAATAGGCTCCGCGCATGTTTGCAATGAATGGGGTTGCAGCACCAGCACCGCTGATTCCGCTTTCGATACCAATGAAGCCGCCATCAGCATTACGTGGACGGTAGTTAGCGTCCGCAGTGCTAACTGGACCGGTGGCGAGGTTGGCCAAGCGGATGTGTTGCCAAAATACGAAGGCCTCACTTGTTACTGCTGCATCGTTCCAGTTGCCGTCAATTCTGCCATTGTTCTTAGTGCACAGCCCCGCTGCTTCCGGTGTGCACTCGTTGGGGGGTGCCCCCCCAACTGCTGTTGCACTGAAATTGGCTGTCAGTTGAGCAACAGTCTGGTCCCCGGGAAACGCGCGGAACCGATCCTGGTAGCCTGAAACAAACGTAGATGTCGCCCGAAAATCGTTGATCATGTTTTTGACCTTCGCACTATTGATCAATTCTTGCCCCTTCAGCACACCGCCGAGCAGCAGGCCGATGATGACGAG
>CAJBAP010000368.1 GCA_903950295.1 uncultured Rhodocyclaceae bacterium | reverse complement strand
GACAGGGCGAGCGCATCGTCGATAATATCCTCCGAGCTATGGAGGCTATCAACACCCCTCCCACCTTGATCGTTGCGAACCAGAGAGCGGATTTCCGAGGCGTTGCCCCGCACCACGGCCGGATGAATTTCCCGTATCAGCATTTGAGCAGTCAACGTCCGATAACGTGTTGCGCCACAACCTACCGGATCCAGCACGACAGGCACATTACGCGCGGCAGCTCGCTTGCCTGCCCGCAGCATCGCGCTTACCCACGGCGCACTCAAGGTACCAATGTTGATGACAAGGGCCTGGGAAATATCCACCAACTCCTCCACCTCCTCAATGGCATGCGCCATAACTGGGGAAGCACCAACCGCCAACAGAGCATTGGCCGTCGTGTTCATCACCACGTAATTGGTGATATTCAGCACCAGCGGTCGCGCGTCACGAACCTTGCGGAGGTCATCGGCAATCATCTACTTTCTCTTTCGGGTTAAAACTCGGCGCATGTAATTGGCATCTACTGCTGCGGGTATCCTACGCCCCGCCGAACCGTCCAGGGGCTATCAACCTGCCCGCGTCGTTCGAAATCTTCAACAACCGAACTAGGGCGAACTAACTTTTCCTCGCCCGGCCTTGATTGAGGCGCGCCGGGTCTTGCTGTCCAGTCGCTTCTTGACCGATGTCCAGGTGGGCTTGGTTGGCCGGCGTCGCTTGGGCAGGACGGCTACACTGTCAATCAACTCATGGAGGCGTCGCAGCGCTTCCATACGATTGCCTTCAAGGCTCCTGAACTCTTGCGCCTTGATGATGACGACGCCATCCTTGCTGATGCGCTGATCACCCAGTTTCAGGAGTCGCTCGCGGACATCCTCAGGCAGGGATGATGCGTTGATATCGAAACGCAGATGCACGGCGTTCGAGACTTTATTGACGTTCTGGCCGCCGGAACCTTGGGCGCGGATCGCCGAGATCTCGATTTCGTTATCGGGGATTGTGAAACGGAAACCCATCACAACCCCTTGAGGCCACGGATCATTCGACCTTCCCGTTTGGTCGTACGCCCATTGAGATCCGAGCCGGGCAGCCACTTATCGATCTTAATCCGCGCCGCGTCGTTCATTCTGGGTGCTTTCGGATGGGATCCAGCAAGGGACGCAGTCCGTTGTGATCCATTTCCTGCATCAACGCCAGCAGGCGACCAACCTCTCCGTGAGGGAACCCCTCACGGGCGAACCAGTTCAAGTAATTTCCCGGTAGATCGGCGATCAAGCAACCCTTGTGTTTGCCGAATGGCATCTCACGGGTAACAAGCAGTTCGAGATCTTCAGGACGCATCGAGGTCAGATTTTTCTTTTGCCATGCGTCAGCATGTCGACATAAAGCAACTCCACACGCTCCCTTGCCCACGGGGTGCGACGGAGAAACTTGAGGCTCGAGGTAATACTGGGGTCGTGGGTGAAGCAGCGGATGTCGATTTGCCGTCCCAAGTCATGCCAGCCGTAATGCGTCACCAGTTCATTCAGAAGTTTTTCCAGGGTAATGCCATGAAGAGGATTGTTGAGTTGCGGATCCATTGGTTTATCACTTCGCGTTTCGTTCGCGGACGATGGGCGGCACGAACTTTACAGAAAACCTCCAGCCATCCGGTGTATCTCGCAACACCAGCGTCTTAGAACTCGCCCCTTCTTCGAAGGCAGGTTCCGCACCGGCCAGTTCGATTGCCCCCAAACCCTTGATGACACAGGCACCAGGTAGCGTGACAAAGGACGCTTCAGCAACCACCAGCACGAACTGCCCTTCCTTGGATTCCGAACAAGACAGTCCTTTGGGAATCGAGTGTGCATCCTGCTTCCAGGCAGCGCGCAACGCGTCGAGCGCCTTGCGCAAATCTTCAGTGATCTTGATGGCGAGAACGACTTCCTGCGATTTTGTATGGCTCATTCATGACTCCCTTGATGAGAACCTTCGACCGAACCAACGAACCAGCAGTCGACCTGGAACTCAAGAATGTCTTCACTCATGGGGCGGCAGGATACTTTAAGGCGTGCCGCACTACCCCACAAAAAGTCGGTGCTGGCGGGACGGCAGCGTGGCTTGGCGTTGTGACTTCGATGTTGGTATGCTCACCTCGTACTCCAGTCTGCATGCTCATCTTTGGTTGCACTAGAAATGTTAGCGGAACGATAACTTGAATGACCTTGATAATCCAGCGACAGTCACTGACGACACGGTTCGTGCACGGTCGATCGAGAAGTATCGCAAGCGCGCCGGCGGCTACGACGCCACTTGCGAGCCAACCCGGCCGATCCGGGAACGCACCATCGCCGCTCTGCAATTGCAAAGCGGGCAACGGGTGCTCGATGTCGGCTGTGGAACAGGGCTGAGCTTGCCACTGTTGCGTGCCGGTGTGGGCGAGAGCGGCAGGGTTTTCGCCATCGACCAGAGTCCCGAAATGCTCGCCATCGCCCGGCGGCGCGTCGCGGAACACGGCTGGAGCAATGTCGAGCTGATCGAAACCGCCGCCCAGCATCTGCAATTGCCTGAACCCGTCGATGCCGTGCTATTCCACTATACGCATGACGTGCTGCGCTCACCGCTGGCGCTGAAGCGGTTGCTGGCCTGCGCCCGCCCGCAGGCGCGCATCGCCATTGCCGGCATCAAGTACTTTACCGGCTGGCTGACCCCCCTGAATTTTTGGGTCTACCTCAAGAACCACGGCTATAACGGGGCGCCGGGGGAGTTACGGTCACCCTGGGATCGCATCGCCCCGCTGCTGGAAGAGTGGCACATGAGTCCGACGCAGTTCGGCATGGGCTACATCGGTGTCGGGCGCGTTGCAGCAGTGATCAAGGCATGACAGCGCAGACGACAAACCCCACTGCGGCGAGCGCAGATTCTCGACCCTGGCGGCGCATTGCGCTAACCGTGCTGGCGCTGCTCTTCCTCAATGGCATGCTGAGCTTCAGCACCTGGTGGCCGACGCCGGGGATCGTGCCGGATCACCGCCTCGCGCCGGAATTCATCTGGCTGTGGTTGGCACTGCTCGCCATCGTCGGCTGGCGCGGCACACTGTCCCCCCGTGCATTGCGCATGCTCAGCTTGGGCTATCTGCTGTTGGTGCTGGGCCGTTACCTCGACGTTACCGCGCCCAGCCTGTTCGGACGCGAAGTGAATCTGTATTGGGATGGTGCGCAGATTCCGCGCCTCCTCTGGGTCACGGGGCAAGACCTGCCCTGGTGGCTCAGTGGCAGTGTGGTCGCTGCCGTTGCGCTCCTGTTATGGACACTCTACCGCTCGTTGCGCTGGGGCGTGGCGATCACCGGACGCGAGGCCGCACCCTATGCACTGCGCACGCGCTGGGTCTGGCTGCTCAGTGCAGTGGTGACGGTATTGGTCACCGCCAACTACGCCGGAGTGCAAGCCACCTGGCCGCCCTTGGTGCCTTCCCGGATATCGATCTGCCCGCGTTCCCTGGCCTGACGTTGCCAGTCAGCGAGAATGGCAAGGACTGCTTCCCGGAGGCGCACCCCGAAACTCCGGCATAGCAGGACGATGGCGGCTGTCCGCTGAAGATTTTTCGCGCGTAGGCGTGCAACCAGGCGGTCAATGCCTTCCCAGTCCATGCCGTCCGGTACTCTGGTGCGCACAGTCTGCCGTTTGCCGACCCAGGTTGCCGGGGACTCAATACGGATGGTCTTGTCCTGGCGTAGTGCTTCCAGGGCGATATTGGCCGAGACGATCAGGTTCTGCGCATAGCTGACCGCCAGAGTTTCGTCCTCGACCCGTTCTGCCAGATCGGCGGCATAGATTTCCAGCAAGGACTGATCGACGGCGTAGGCGTCGTTGATGCCATAGGTGGATCTTGCCCAGTTGCAGAATTGCCGCCAGCGTTGGGCGTGACTGGCGACCGTACCGAAATGTCCTCGGCCATAGATATCCTTGAGGGCTTGGTGACCGGCCCAGTCCATTTTCTTGCCGAAGCCGAAATTGCGTTGTGTGGTGAACTTGCTCATGACTCTGTTCCTGTTCAGTACTTGAGGTTGATCGATGACTGGACGCCGACCACGGGAAGCGAGGATCGAAGCGGGGTGCAGATCGCGCACGCCCACCGATCATCCGG
>CAJBAP010000367.1 GCA_903950295.1 uncultured Rhodocyclaceae bacterium | reverse complement strand
TCTGCTGGTGGAAGATAATCTGGTGAACCAGCAGATTGGCCGCCAGTTGTTGAAAAAATTGGGGATCGAATCCGTATTGGCCATCAATGGCGCCGAGGCAGTGGCGCTGGTGGGGCAGCAAACCTTCGACCTGGTTCTGATGGATATTCACATGCCAGTGATGGATGGCCTGGAGGCCACTCGCCGCATCCGGGAGAACCATTCGGCAGACAGCTTGCCCATCGTGGCGATGACTGCCGATGCCTTCAACGAAGACCGCGACCGCTGTCTCGCTGCCGGCATGAACGACCACATTCCGAAACCACTCGACATGAAAACCTTCCCGGCGACGATTCGGCGCTGGCTGCGGCGCTGAGGCACCGGTCAGCCAACGCCGACCTTTCCGCTATCAGGCCGGAAGGCGGTGCTTGTATTCGCCTTTCACAGCCACATCGTCGCAGAAGCGAAACTCCATGCAGCGGTTCCACAACTCGCTGGCGCGCCCTTTGGCCAGATGGCCGGCCAGTTCGAGAATCTCCACCAGTTCGGCGTGGCCATGCTCGCGCACATCTGGGCAGGCAGAGCGCTCGAAAAAGACGTCGTGGTACAAGCACTTTTGCCAGAATAGCGCCTCCAGCCCCTCGCTTTCATCCAGCGGCAAGACCACCAAATCTTCCGCTTCGGGGTGGGCGTGATGCCAGTGGTCGATGGTTTCGCTATCGGTATCGATAACCCAGGAGTACTTTTCGGGCGATCCGGGGCTGATAAACTTGATGCGGGCGTACATTTTGTCTCTCCGTGAGTGGTACTGGAGGCAATAACGCAGTTCCCTCGCCCCAGGATGACAAACTTTTACGCGTTTTCAACAATGATCAGGTGCACCCGATACGGCCCGTGCGCCCCGAGTACGATTGTTTGTTCTATGTCGCCAGTGCGTGACGGGCCGGAAATGAAGTTCACCGCCCGCGGCAGGGTACCCACTTCGGAGCGCGCCAGCGCCCAGGCCTCCTCCATGCACGGCACGATGCGGCTGGCCGACACAATGGCGATGTGGGTTTCGGGGAGCAGGCTCACCGTGGCAGGGTGATCGGGGGCGGAGCACAGCATCAGCGTGCCAGTTTCGGCAATGGCGCAAAAGCAGCCGGTGATGCCGACGAGATCACCATCCTCCGCGCCGCGCGCCATAACGTTGATGCCGGCGCCGGACCAATCCAGAGCAGCCAGGCTCGGCCAGATCGCTGCCGCACTCAACCCAAGATTCAGCCCGGCAAGGTAACGGGCAATGGCTGCGGGCGCGTCGGCCAGCGTCGCCACGGACTCGACGGTGCTCGATTGCACCAGCGACTTCTCGATAAGCCGTCCCGCCAGCGCCGACTTTTCGGTGGGCACTGCCGGACGGGGACCTTGCGCGCGGGCAGACAACGCCACCTCAATGTCGGCACGCGCCACGGCGGCATTGGTTTCGTTGCGATGCAGGCGCGCACGCACGCGGCCGAGGATGTCTTCCCTGCTGCTCATGGCTGGTTTTTCCTTGCGGCGTACATCTCACGGAAAGTCTTGCCTTCGGGCGCAGGGAAATCTCGCCCCGCTGTCCATTCCGGCGCTGCGCTAAGGATGGGGATGCTTTGCTTGCCACCGGCCAACCACTTGAGATAGCGCACGGCAAACCACGTTCCCAAAGCGTAGAGCGTCGGGCAACCGGCGACCCAAGCCCAGCCTTTCAAAGCAATACGCTCGAACCATGGGCGCAAATTCTTCTCGACCTGCTTCTCGCGCAGCTTGCGCAGCAGCTCGGGTAACGGAATCTTTACCGGGCAAACCACACCGCACTGATTGCAAAGCGTGGCTGCATGCGGCAAATCAATGGCATTTTCAAGGCCGGTGTAAAGCGGCGTCAGCACCGAGCCCATCGGCCCGGGATAAACCCAGCCATAGGCATGGCCACCGATGGTCTGATAGACGGGGCAGTGGTTCATGCAGGCCCCGCAGCGAATACATCGCAGCATTTCATGAAACTCGGAACCGACGACATCGGCGCGGCCATTATCGACGAGGATGAAATACAGATGCTCGGGGCCATCGCGCTCTTCTGGCTGCTTGACCCCGGTGAGTACCGACACATAGTTGGAGATCGACTGGCCGGTGGCCGAGCGCGGCAGCAGGCGCATCAGCAACGCCAAGTCTTCAAGGGTCGGAATCACCTTCTCGATGCCGGTGATCACGACATGCACACGTGGCAGGGTCGTCACCATGCGGCCGTTGCCCTCGTTGGTGACGAGCGCCACCGAACCGGTTTCGGCGACGAGGAAATTGCCGCCGGAAATACCCATGTCGGCGGTCAGAAAATGTTCGCGCAACACTTCGCGCGCCTCGCGCGTCAGCGCCGGAATCTCGGTCTTGCGTGGCGTCTTGTGGGTGGCATGGAAGAGATCGGCCACCTCGTCGAGACTCTTGTGGATCACCGGCGCGATGATGTGGCTGGGCGCCTCGTTATTGTTGATCTGCAGGATGTACTCGCCGAGATCGGTCTCGACCGGCCGGATGCCGGCGGCTTCCAGCGCCAGATTGAGGCCTGCCTCTTCGGAGAGCATCGACTTCGACTTGGCAGCTTTCGTGATGCCGTGACGGCGACCGATATCGACGACATGGCGGCAAATCTCCGCACCGTCTTTTGCCCACAGTACCGTCGCGCCCCGCGCCGTGGCGGTGGTCTCGAATTGTTCGAGCCAGAGATCGAGGTTTTCCAGAACGCGATCACGGATGTTCTTCGCCGCCTCGCGCGTCCCCTCGAAATCATCGATTTCCTTGATGGCGATGGCGCGCTTGTCAACAAACTTGCCCTTGGCGGACCGCATGTTGCCCTGCAGGACGGGATTAGCCAATGCGGCAGAAGCATTGTCCTTGAAGTGGCGGGAACGGAAGTCCATGCTCACTCCTTGGCCGTCAGCACTTCGGCGATATGCATCACCCGGGTGGTTTCGTCCCCCATGCGCCGCAGCTTGCCTTCGATATTGAGCAGGCAACCCAAGTCACCGCCAACAATGGCATCTGCTTGGGTAACACAGGCATTGGTACATTTCCGTTCGGCAATCGCCGCCGAAATCTCACCGAACTTCACCGAGAACGTACCGCCGAAACCGCAACACTCCTCGGCATCCGTCATCTCCTGCAACTCGACGCCCGGCAGCTTTGCCAGCAGCGCGCGCGGCTGCGCCTTGATGCCGAGGCTGCGTAGGCCGGTGCAGGAATCGTGGTAGGTAATGCTGCCGACAAACTTGCCCGGCAAGGTCTCGATCTGGACGACATTCGCCAGGAAATCGGTGAGTTCATGCACACGGCTGGCGAGTGCCACAGCACGTCCATGCCACTCCGGATCAGCAGCAAGTATTACCGGATATTCATTGCGGATGTGGTCTGCGCAGGAACCAGAGGGCGCGACGACGTATCCGTAACTTTCAAATTCGGCGATTACCTTTTTGGCCAACGCAGCAGCAGCGGCGCGATCACCACTATTCCAGGCGGGCTGGCCACAGCAGGTCTGTGTCGCCGGCACCTCGACCTCGCAACCGGCAGCTTCCAGCAATTCGATGGCGGCGAAGCCGATGCGCGGACGCATCAGGTCGACCAGACAAGTCACAAAGAGCGCAACGCGCATTCGACTTCCCCTAGCGTTATTCGTACCCGCCAAACCGCAAAAGAATCAACTCTTGAGGTAACCCGAATTACTGACGGCAATACGCTCGATCCAGCGCTTGATGCGTTGGGCGTCGGCGATACGCGTCACCTTGCCCCAGGAGTCGAGCAGGACGATGATGGTCGGCTTGTTGTTGAGCCAGACCTGCATTACCAGGCACTTGCCGGCTTCGCTGATGTAGCCGGTTTTTGAAAGACCGATGATCCAGCTGTCACTCTTCACCAGTGCATTGGTATTGCGGAAGGTTTGCGCGCGACCCTTGATCGCCACCTGATGTTCCTCGGAGGTGGAAAACTCGCGGATCAAGGGATATTGATGTGCGGCACCGACCATCTTGACCAGATCGCGCGCACTGGAAACATTGGCCGGGGTCAGGCCGGTGGGATCGGAAAAACTTGTCTCGGTCAGCCCGAGTTCGCGCGCCTTCTGGTTCATTGCAGCGACAAAGGCAGAGCGCCCGCCGGGATAATGACGCGACAGCGCCGAGGAGGCGCGATTTTCGGAAGACATCAGGGCGAGCCGCAACATTTCTTCGCGGGTCAACTGGGTGCCGACCGATAACCGGGAGTGCGTTCCTTTGAGGGTGTCGACGTCAGCTTCCGAAACGGTAAGGGTTTCTGCCAGGCTGGGCTGGGCATCCAGCGCCACCATCGCCGTCATCAGCTTGGTGATCGAGGCGATCGGCACGACCAGGTTGGCGTTTTTCTCATAGAGCACGTCACCCGTGGTCTGGTCGATCACCGCCACGGACGAGGATGCGAGTTTTGGCGTCACACCGTCATCTTGATCTACAGCCAGTTGCGTGTTTGCCATTGCACTCGCCCGGCTGGCATGCTTGGCCGATTTGGTGTTGGGGGCGTAAGTTACCTTGACGACACGGCCAGCCGGTTGAGCGGCTCTCTTGCCCACCACCACTTTTTTCGTGGGGGTGGCGGCGCAGGCGATATCCGCCGACGCGGCAGCTAGACCCGCAACAACGAACAGCGCCAGCAAATTCTTGGGTGTCGATTTCATGGGCACGCGGCAAAGGACGTAGATGGAAAGCAAGGCAACCAAATTCTCGGCGCCAAGTGTAACAGCTGTAACAACAGGATTAACGCATATGACTGTAACGGACTTATTTCATAAAAATTAAGTCATTGGCGATGAATTCTATACCAACTTATGAAGTAACTGCATTTCCCTTCAGCGTCAGTGCCCCTGCGCTACCTCGACCGACAGCAGCGCAGTCATGTTAACGATGCGGCGCACGGTCGTTGTCGGTGTCAGGATATGCGCCGGGCGAGCCGCACCCAAAAGCAAAGGTCCGACGGTCAACCCATCACCAGCGGCAGTCTTTAGGAGATTGAAGGAAATGTTGGCCGCGTCCAGTGTCGGCATGATGAGCAGATTTGCCTGCCCGGAAAGATTGGCGGTGGGGAAAACCTGATGGCGAATTTCGGGGTCAAGCGCGGCATCACCATGCATTTCACCATCAACTTCGAGGGTGGGCGCT
>CAJBAP010000366.1 GCA_903950295.1 uncultured Rhodocyclaceae bacterium | reverse complement strand
GGCAAGACCGCCTCGGTACCGCAAGCGGTAACCCGGCTCGGCAGCGGATTCGTCAAGCGCGTGGTATTCGTCGCCGAAATGATGGCGCGCTATCAAAAAGGGGTTTGCCCGGGCTTCGACTATCGGGGTTTCTGGCTCAGCGCCATCGCCACGGGCGCGGCAATGCGGGCCCTGCTGCCCGAATACGACATTTCCGCGCAACGTGCCGACGAAGCCTTCACCACCGGGCTGGTGTCCGGCATTGGCTGGCTGGCGGTGGCCGAGACCTACCCGGCCCTGATGCAACGCTATCTGGAACGCTGTCGGGACGCCGACCCGATCACCAAGGCACGCGTCCAGCGCGAGATTTTCCCCTGCGAAATCTGCAAGGTATCGGAGCGCTATTTGCAGCGCTTCGATTTTCCCGAAGTCGTCTCCGCAGCGGTCGCCGGCCGCACCGATATAGACCGTCAGTGGTATGACGTGTTGGCGCGCGCTATCCGCGTCGCGCAGGGCCTGTCACCCTTCGTCTGCCTGGCGATCCCGACGACCATCCCGGTACCTGAACCCTGCCGTGAAGAGTGGCAGCGCTGGCAGGGGTTTCTCGCGACGGCGCACTGAGGCCGAACCAGCCTAATTCAGGCGGTTTTTTGTCTGCTTCTTTTCCATCCGTTCAAGCGCCGCCGCTTCCTTGAGACGGATTTCTTCGGTGCGTCTGGCCACATCTGCCTCACGTTGCGGGGCTTCGTCGATACGGCGCTGCGCCTTGAGTTCGCGTTCGTGCACCTTGATGCTGCGCTCAATGCGTCCGGCTTCCACATCGATCCGCTTGGCGTCGCGCTCGATGATGCGGCGGGTGTTTTTCGAATCCTCCAGACAACTCGAAACCAGAAATTTCTGCCAGCAGGACCTTTGGGCCTCGATGTCGGCCTTTTCGGCATCGCTGCGCATCAAATCAGCCTGCGCACGCATCGCCTCGGCTTGCGTACGTGCGCGCTCCCAATCCTCCTCGGATTGCGGCGCGGCGGTCTGCGCCAGGACGGGCAATGCCATGGCCCACAACAACACGATCAGGTATTTCATGTCTGCCTCTAGAATGGAACGCTGAACCCCGCCTATCTTACGCACTCATGATCCTCCTGCGAAAACTCGCCTTCGCCCGTGCCGGCAAACCGCTGGTGACGGATGCCAGCCTGCAACTGCACCCCGGCTGGAAAATCGGCCTGACAGGCGCCAACGGCTGCGGCAAGTCGTCTTTCTTCGCCCTGCTACGCGGGGAACTGCATGCGGAAAGTGGCGATCTCGAGATCCCCGCCGTCTGGCGCATTGGCCACGTCGCGCAGGACACGCCGGCCCTGCCGGCCCCGGCGCTGGAGTTTGTGCTGGATGGTGACATCGAGCTGCGCAGCATTGAGTCGGCACTGCTGGATGCGGAAGATGCGCACGATGGCCACCTGATTGCCGAACTCCATACGCGCCTACAGGACATCGACGGTTACGCGGCGAAAGCCCGTGCCGCCGAAATCCTTGCCGGACTGGGCTTTACCGAGGCCGATCACCGACGCGCCGTCGCCGACTTCTCCGGCGGCTGGCGCGTAAGACTCAACCTGGCACGTGCGCTGGTCGCCCGTGCCGATCTGCTGCTGCTCGACGAGCCGACCAACCACCTCGATTTGGACGCCGTGCTCTGGCTCGAAAGCTGGCTCAAGAGCTTCCCTGGCACGTTGGTGATGATCTCGCACGACCGCGATTTTCTCGATGCCGTCGTGAATCAGATTCTCCACATCGACGCCGGGCAGATGAAGCTTTACGGCGGCAATTACTCCACCTTCGAGCGCACCCGCGCCGAGCGCCTCGCCCTGCAGCAGGCCATGTACGTCAAGCAGCAGCGCGAGGTTGCCCACCTGCACACTTACATCGAGCGCTTTCGCGCCAAGGCCAGCAAAGCGCGCCAGGCGCAAAGCCGGCTGAAGGCGCTGGCGCGCATGGAGCTGATCAGCGCGGCGCACGTCGATACACCTTTTTCATTCCGCTTTCGCGAGTCCGAAGGTGTTTCCGACCCGCTGCTGACACTGGAAGATGTTGCCATCGGCTATGGTGAAACGGCTTTGCTCGAAAAAATTCGCCTCACGCTGCGCCCGGGCAGTCGCATCGGTCTGCTCGGCCGCAATGGCGCCGGTAAATCAACATTGATGAAACTGCTGGCTGGGGAAAAGTCGGCGCTGGCGGGACGGCGCCTGGATGGTCGGCACCTCAAGATCGGCTATTTTGCTCAACATCAAATGGAATTGCTGCGCCCGGATGAGTCGCCGCTCAGGCATCTGGTGCGGCAAGAGCCACTGACGCGCGAACAGGAACTGCGTGATTATCTGGGCGGCTTCGATTTTCGCGGCCAGATGGTCGACGCGGCCTGCGGCAACTTCTCCGGCGGTGAAAAAGCGCGACTGGCGCTGGCATTGATGATCCGCACCCGTCCCAACCTCCTGCTACTCGACGAGCCGACCAACCACCTCGACCTCGAGATGCGCGAGGCCTTGACGCTGGCCTTGCAGGAAACCGAAGCGGCGATGGTGCTGGTCTCGCACGACCGCCACCTGCTGCGCACCACGGTCGATGAGCTCTGGCTGGTCGCCGACGGTCGGGCGCAGCCCTTCGACGGCGATCTCGACGATTACGCGGACTGGCTGGCAACACAGCGCAACAAGGCCCGTACCAGCGCGCCTGCCGATCCTGAAAAGCTGACCCGTGTCGAGTCGCGTGTTGCCGATGCTGCCAGCAAAAAGTCGGCCCTGGCGGGACGGCGCAATTTGCAGAAAGAAGCTGAAAAGCTCGAAAAACAGCTTGCCGGCTGGCAGGCCGAGAAGACAGAGGTGGACGGAAAACTCGCCGACCCGGCACTCTATGCCACCCCCGACCGCGCACTGATCGAAAAACTCAACCAACAGCAGGTGGAACTGACGGCAGAAATCGACGCGGCGGAAATGCGCTGGCTGGAGATTCACGAGGCGCTCGAAGTCGCTTGCAGCTAAAATCTGCGCTTTTGTCAGTGGAGCCCGCCGTGCAACTGGTTTGTCTCGACCTCGAAGGGGTTCTCGTCCCCGAAATCTGGATCGAATTCGCCGAGCGCACCGGTATTCCCGAGCTGCGCCGCACCACGCGCGACGAACCGAACTACGACACGCTGATGAAATATCGGCTGGCGCTGCTCAAGCAGCACCAGCTCGGCCTGCCCGATATCCAGAAAGTGATTGCCGCCATGGGGCCGATGGCCGGCGCCAAGGATTTTCTCGATGCCCTGCGCTGCGATTTCCAGGTCATGATCCTCTCCGACACCTTCTATGAATTTGCCATGCCGCTGATGGGGCAGCTTGGCATGCCGACGCTGTTTTGCCATAAACTCGAAACGGACAGCGCCGGCTTCGTGGTCAATTACCATCTGCGCATGCCGAACCAGAAGATGGAATCGGTCAAGCGCTTCAAGGAACTCAACTTCAAGGTCATCGCCGCCGGCGATTCCTACAACGACACCGCCATGCTGGCCGAGGCTCACGCCGGCATCCTGTTCCATCCGCCCCAGAATGTCATCGACGAGTTCCCGCAGTTCCCGGTCACCATGAACTATGCCGAGCTGCGCACCGAGATCGACAAGGCTTCAGAACGCATCTAAGCTGACATGCATCGCGACCGTTTCTACACCCTCGCCGCCTCCTGCCCCGACCGCACCGGCATCATCGCGCGCGTCACCGGCTTCATCGCCGAGCACCAGGGCTGGATTCTCGAGTCCAGCTTCCATGCCGACGACGATGCCAATCGTTACTTCATGCGCATCGAGGTCAAGGCCGATTCCCTGCCCTTCATGCTCACCGAGTTCCGCGAGCGCTTCGCGCCAATTGCACACGAACTGGCAATGGACTGGAAGATCAGCGACAGTGCGGTGAAGAAACGCGTAGTCGTGCTGGTCAGCAAGCAGGAGCACTGCCTCTACGACCTGCTGGCGCGCTGGCAATCAAAGGAACTCGACATCGAGATTCCCTGTGTAATCTCGAACCACGACACCTTCAAGGGCTTCGTCGAGTGGCACGGCATCCCTTTCCATCATGTGGCGGTCACCCCCGACAACAAACCGCAAGCCTATGCCGAAGTGCAGCGACTATTTGAGGAATCGCACGGCGACACGATGGTGCTGGCGCGCTACATGCAGATTCTCTCGCCAGAACTGTGCGCCGCGCATCCCGGCAAGATCCTCAATATCCACCATAGCTTCCTGCCCAGCTTCGT
>CAJBAP010000365.1 GCA_903950295.1 uncultured Rhodocyclaceae bacterium | reverse complement strand
GCTATGGATTACCTTCTTCGCTGCACCCACCGATGCCCAGCAGGGCGAGGGCTATCGCATCATCTTCATCCATGTGCCGGCCGCGTGGATGTCGATGTTCCTCTATTGCGTCATGGCCGCCTGGGCCGGCCTCGGCCTCGCGCTGAATACCCGTCTCTCGGGCATGATGGCACAGGCGATCGCTCCGACTGGGGCGATCATGGCGTTTATCTCGTTGTGGACCGGAGCCTTCTGGGGCAAACCGATGTGGGGTGCCTGGTGGGTATGGGACGCGCGCCTGACTTCCGCGCTGATCCTGTTCTTCCTCTACATCGGCTTCATTGCCCTCCAGGCGGCCATCGACGATCCGCGCCGTGCCGACAAGGCCGGGGCGATCCTCGCCCTGGTCGGCGTCGTCAACGTGCCAATCATCTATTTCTCGGTGAAATGGTGGAATACCCTGCACCAGGGCGCTTCGGTTTCGCTCATGAAAGCCCCGACGATGGCTGCCACCATGCTGTGGGGCATGCTGGTCATGGCGCTGGCGTTCTGGATGTATTCGATTGCCGTCGCTTTAACCCGGGTTCGCGCCATCATCCTCGAGCGCGAGGCGCATACCGAATGGGTGCGCGATCTTGAGGAGGTCAGGCAATGAACTGGGAATCCCCCGCCGCATTTTTCGCCATGGGCGGCTACGGTCTCTACGTCTGGGGCAGCTTCGGCGTCTGCGCCCTGCTGATGATCGTGGAACCAATTCTGGCCAGCAAGCGTCGAAGTTCCATTTTGTGCAGCCTGCGCCGTGAGCGACTGGCTGACACCCTCGAAAAGAACCAATGAAACCACGTCACAAGAGAATCGCCCTCATCGCCGGGGGCTTGGCCGCGCTGGGTATCGCCACCGTCTTCGTCATGCAGGCGCTCGACAGCAACATCGCTTTCTTCGTCACGCCCAGCGAAATCGCCGCCGGCAAGGCGCCGCAGGGCAAGACTTTTCGCGTCGGCGGCATGGTCAAGGAAGGCTCGATCAAGCGCGACAACCTGACGGTACACTTTGTCGTTACTGACACGGTGAAGGAGGTGCCTGTGGCTTATACCGGCATCCTGCCCGACCTCTTCAAAGAGGGTAAAGGTGCGGTGGCCCAGGGCAAGCTGGGTGCCGATGGCATCTTTACCGCCAGCGAAGTTCTGGCCAAGCACGACGAAAACTACATGCCACCCGAGGCGCAACACGCCGTCGACCAGGCGCAAAAAGCCGCACAAACCCTCAAACAATAAAGACAGGCTCCTTCCCCATGATTCCCGAACTCGGCCACTTCGCCCTGATGCTCACCCTGTTGATCGCGCTGGTGCAAGGCGTTCTGCCGCTGATCGGCGCCCAGCGCAACAATGCCCAATGGATCGCCGTGGCGCGACCGGCAGCAACGGCAGCTTTCCTGCTGATTGCCTTCGCCTTCGGTTGCTTGTCCTGGGCGTTCTACGTCAATGACTTTTCGGTGAGCTATGTTGCCCAGCACTCCAATACCCAGTTGCCTACGCTCTATCGCTTCGCGGCGGTGTGGGGTGGCCATGAAGGTTCGCTGCTGCTGTGGATGCTGATGCTGGCTGGCTGGGCGCAGGCGGTGGTGTTGTTCTCGCGCCAGTTGCCTGCGGTCATGGTGGCGCGTGTGCTCGGT
>CAJBAP010000364.1 GCA_903950295.1 uncultured Rhodocyclaceae bacterium | reverse complement strand
TTCAAGCAGAAGACGGCATACGAGATGCGCGAGAGTGACTGGAGTTCAGACGTGTGCTCTTCCGATCTGGAATCGATGACGCCGCACAGCCTGACGATGACCATGGTGGGTGCTGCGATGCTGTGGGTGGGCTGGTTCGGCTTCAACGCCGGTTCCAACCTCGAAGCCACCGGACTCGCCGCGCTCGCAATGGTCAACACGCTGGTCGCCACAGCTGCCGCAACGCTCTCCTGGATGCTCGCCGAATGGCTGTTCAAGGGCAAGCCCTCGATGCTGGGTGCTGCTTCGGGTGCCGTCGCCGGTCTCGTCGCGATCACCCCGGCCTGCGGCTTCGTCGGCCCGATGGGCGCGATCGCCATCGGTCTGCTGGCTGGCGTAGTTTGCCTCTGGGGTGTGAATGGCCTGAAGAAGATGCTCGGTGCGGATGACGCGCTCGACGTGTTCGGCGTGCATGGCGTGGGCGGTATCCTCGGTTCGGTCCTGACCGGCGTGTTCGCCTCCCCGGCCCTCGGCGGTACCGGCGTGTATGACTACGTCGCCAACGCTGTCGGCACCTACGACATGACCGCACAAGTCATCAGCCAGCTCTGGGGTGTCGGCACGGTCATCGTCTGGTCCGGTGTCGTCGCCTTCATCTGCTACAAGATCGTCGATATCCTGGTTGGTCTGCGGGTGCCCGAAGATGAAGAGCGCGAAGGCCTCGACATCACGGCCCACGGCGAATCGGCCTACCACTATTGAAAATGAGCTAATCCTTTACCCTCCCTCCGCTTCCAAAGTGGATTCGGGCACCCCCCACAAGGCGGTGCCCGTTTTTTTTGGGCTACCGTGATTGCCCCCCAGGCGGTAAGTCCGTTCTGTCGGGCTGTTGTAAAAGTCGGCGCTGGCGGGACGGCTGTAATTTGTCTTGTCGTGACATCGTCCGGACGCTATCATGGAGTTCGATTGAAACCCTTGGAGTCTCCATGCCTGCCAGCACACTCTCAAAAACCGAACGCATTGACGTACGCGCCAGCACGGCGGTGAAACAGTTGTTGCAGGAAGCGGCGCGCGCCAGCCACAAGAACGTCAGCGAGTTTTTGCTCGATGCCGGCGTGAATGCGGCCAACGCGTCGTTGGCCGACCGCCGCCAATTTGTGCTGGACGACGCGCAGTGGGCAGCTTTCCAGCAGGCACTCGATGCGCCGGCCCGTCCGCTGCCGCGTCTCAGGAAATTGCTGACCGAGCCCGGCGTGCTGGATTGACGTGGCGCCGTTCGAGCCGATCCGCAAGCTCGCCAGCGGTGATGATGTCGGCACCTTCAATTGCGGGCAGCCGGCGCTCAACCAGTTCCTCCAGCGCCATGCCTGGCAGAACCAGCAGGCGCATGGGGCGCAAACCTATGTCTGCTGCGCCGGCGGGCGCATGGCAGGGTTCTACAGCCTGACAGTCGGTAGCGTTGAGCATCACGCTGCCCCCGAACGCATCGCCAAAGGCCTGGCTCGCCATGCCGTGCCGGTGATGCTGCTCGCCCGCCTGGCTGTCGATTCGGGGTTCCAGAAACAAGGCTTGGGTACCGCGCTGCTCAAGGATGCCCTGCTGCGCACGTTACAGGCCGCCGACATCGCCGGTATCCGTGCCGTGCTGGTGCATGCCAAGGATGACGTGGCGCGGCATTGGTATGAGGGATTCGATTTCCAGCCGAGTCCGACCGATCCCTATCACCTGTTCCTGCTGATCAAGGACTTGAAGACGCTGCTGGGGTGAGGACAGCAAAATCAAATTGGTGCCAGAATGCGCACCCAATGAGCTCACCCCGCACCCTCGTCCTCTTCAATTACGATTGGGATCGCATCGGCTTTGCCCGCTGCGCGCACGACTATCCCTGTGCCGCCGATGGATTCGATCTGTTCAGCTTTCCGAGTAACGCCCGGCTGGCTTTTTTCGATCAGGATCGCTACATCGATCGACTCGCCAAAAGGGCGCAGCGCGCTGGTTGGAAGGCCGTTGTCTCCAACCATGAGCAGTTCGGCGCACTGGCCGCCGCGCTGTTGGCCGAGCGCATGGGCTGGCCGGGCACGCCGGTGAATGCCGTGCTGGCTTGCCAACACAAGTTGCATGCACGACAGGTACTGCAGGAGGTTTGCCCTGCAGCGAATACGTCTTTCGCGCCACTCCCCGCCTGCTATGGCGATCCGGCGCCCGAAGGGCTGACGTATCCGCTCTTCATCAAGCCGGTGAAGGCGGCATTTTCTGTGCTGGCGCGCACTGTAAGGAGTCGAGACGAACTGCAAGAGTTGATACGTTTCGGCGCCTGGGAGTTGTGGGTGATCCGCCATCTGGTCGAGCCCTTCGAACGCATCGTCCGCCAGCGTCTGCCGGATGCCGGCACGGCACATCGCATGCTGATCGAAGCACCGGTCGCCGGGCAGCAATACAACCTAGATGGCTACGTTTTCAAAGGGGACGTACGTGCCCTCGGCGTGGTCGAAGCCGTGATGTATCCAGGCACCAACGCCTTCATGCGCTTCGATTACCCGTGTCAGCTCGCCGTGGATGGGCGCGACCAAGCGCTCGATGTGGCGCGCCGCTTCCTCGCCGCCGTCGGCTTCACGCATGGATTGTTCAACATGGAGTTCTTTTACGATGCGTCGACCGGCAAGCTCACGGTGATCGAATTCAATCCGCGCATGGCGGCGCAGTTCTCCGACCTCTACTTGCGTGTGGACGGCATCGACCTGCATCGTGTCGCACTCGAACTGGCCCACGGCCTCGACCCCGCACTGTTGCCGCAGTCTGTGCCGACAGCGGGCATGGCCACCAGTCTGGTCTATCGTGTCTTTGATCGCCGTCCGCCACCGATGCCTGCTACTGCGCGGCAGCACGAGTTCCAGCAGCGCTTCCCCGATGCGTTGCTGTTCATGTTCCCCAAGCCGCGCGGCTCGATGGCGCGTGATTTCAAATGGCTCGGCAGCTATCGCTACGGCATCGTTCATCTGGGCGGCCGCGATTCCACCGAGTTGCGCGCGCATTGCGAGGAAGCGAGCCGGATCCTCGGCTGGCCGTCACCTTGCGCGCAACAAGCGACGCAAGTGCCCGAGCCCGGACACACTGCGCCACAACTGGCGCTGGAGACTTCTTGATGAAGCTGCGATTGATCCAGATCGACCACGCCGATCCAGTGGCCATTCGGGCCGAATTGCTGCACGGTTTGCAGGCGTGGCCGGCCACGACCTCGCCCAAGTATCTTTACGATGCGCTCGGCGCGCGGCTCTTCGCCGCCATTACCGAGTTGCCCGAGTATTACCCAACGCGTACCGAAGCAGCAATTTTCAACCGCCATGTCGATGCGATCGCGGCGCAGTTGCCCCCGGCGACCACGCTGGTCGATCTTGGCGCCGGCAACTGCGAAAAGGCAGCGCGGCTTTTCGCTCCCTTTGGGGTGCAGCGCTACGTCGCCGTCGACATTTCCGTCGACTACCTGCGCCACTCGCTTGATCTCCTGCACAAGCAACATCCCGCGCTCGAACTCATCGGCGTCGGCATGGACTTTTCGCAGCATCTGACACTGCCGCCCGAACTTGGCACAGAACCGCGCCTGCTGTTTTATCCGGGCTCGAGCATCGGCAACTTCACACCGGAAGAGGCGCTTGCCTTCCTGCGCCAGGTGCAGGGCGCAGCTTGCGGCGGCGGGCTGCTGATCGGCGTGGATCTAGTGAAACCCATCGACGTGCTGGAGCCGGCCTACGATGATCCGCTCGGCGTCACGGCAGCCTTCAACCGCAATTTATTGCTGCACATCAACCGTCTCGCCGGCACCGACTTTCGCTTGGATGACTG
Organism: uncultured Rhodocyclaceae bacterium; assembly: GCA_903950295.1. Next base: position 5,689 of record CAJBAP010000364.1, on the reverse strand, counting down.
GCGGCACCTTGCCTTTTTTAACTTGGGTCAGTCACGCATCGAAATGCACCTCGAAGCCGTGCGGGCAACGACCGTGCGCTGGCCTGAAAGCGAGCGGCGGTTTGCTGTCGGTGAACGTATCCATACGGAAAATTCATACAAGTGGCGTGTCGATGATTTTGCCCGGCTGCTGGAAAGTGCCGGCTTCACTGGTGTGCAGCACTGGACGGATGAGCATGGCTGGTTCGCCGTATTTCTTGCCCAAACCTGAGTGTTTCCTGCGGCGCAAATGAACACGCGGTTTGCGCCGAGCATGATCCTCGCTCGCCTTGCCGTGCGCCAGCAGGTGAAGCACTGCCCCGGCGGGTGAAATAGCGCGAGGAGTTACTGTCCTTCGAACTCGGTGAAAGCCCGGTTCATGTTGGCCCGGTGCAGGCTGTCGTAATTCTCCAGATGCCGGAAGGCCGGCAGGTCGGCGTGACGCTTGAGCACTTCGTCCATGGGTTCCATTTCTTTCGCGGCAGTGCCAATTGTGTTGGCAAGGAAATCATAGTAATCACCGGTTTCGCGCTGCGCTTTGGCCAGATCGCAGACTTTGCCATGGCCGGGCACGATAGCAGTTGGCTTGAGCGCTGCCATCGCCTGGAAAGCTTTTTGCCCTTTTTGTACGCTCGACCCGGGCAGTACGCCCAGCAGTCGATCCACGTAGACCAGATCACCAGTAAAGACGATGGATCGTTTCGGCAAATACACCATCGCATCGCCCTGGTAGTGCGCATCGGTATAGGTGATGGACAGTGCCTCGCCGCCCAGCTCAAGATTTGCATTCTCACCCGTGAGCGGCCTGGGTGCCGGCAAAGGTTGTGTTCCTTCCAGTCGTTTGCCGAGGAAGTGTTCAAGCCCCTGCAACTGCTGGCTGGCACCCCTGGCTTGGGTGGCGGCGGTACGTTGCAAGGCGACAATCTCCGCACCACGGTTGGCGAAGTAGTCGTTGCCCAGCCAGCGATGATCCTGGCTGCCAGTGTTGATGACCCAGCGCACGGGTTTGTCAGTCACAGTGAGAATGGCTTTTTCGAGTTTTTCCGCTCCCAACCGACTGGCGCCGGAATCGATGAGGATCACACCGGTCGCCGTCACGATGAAGCCGTAGTTGGCGTTGAGGCCATCGTTTTCCGGGCTGCGCTGACCGAGCGGACCGACAATGGCATACACCCTATCGGCTACCCGCTCCGCCTTGGGAAAATATTCGGCCTGCGCCGAGGCGGCAGCTAGCGTGAACAGCATGAACAGGCAGAAGCGAGCGAGTAATTTCAGCATGATCTTCCTTTACCGGGATACGACGATTTTGCTCCAAGCGGCTGCGAGAGCACTTGCCGCAATATCAATTGCCTCGGCCGTGGTATCGCGCCCGACCGACAGTCGCACGGCACCACGCGCCCGCGTTGCATCGCAGCCCATCGCCGCCAGCACACCGCTGACAGCATCACCGTGTGAGTGACAAGCCGAGCCAACCGAGGCAGATACGATGCCTGCACAAGCTGCCAGCAAGTCACGGCCGGAAACACCGGGAAACGAAACGTGGAGCGTGTTGGGCAGGCGATGATCCGGATGTCCATTGAGTTGCAAGCCGGGAATACTCTCGACCAAGCGACGCTGCAACGCATCGCGCATCGCGGCGAGATGTGCCGCGACTTCTGGCAGTCGCTCACGTGCCAGTCGTGCCGTCGCGCCAGCGCCGACTATCAGGGCAACGTTCTCGGTGCCGGGTCGCAGGCCGTGCTCTTGTTCTGCGCCGAACTGGATCGGCTTGAGCGGTGTGTCGCGCCTGACGTAAAGCGCGCCGATGCCCTTGGGGCCGTAAAATTTGTGGAAAGCGAGCGTCAGCAGGTCGACGCCCAAGGCATCGACGTCAAGCGGCAACTTGCCCGCTGCTTGCGCCGCATCGGTATGCATCAGACTGCCGTTGGCGCGTGCCAGCGCAGCAATCTCCGCGATGGGTTGCAGCGTGCCGACCTCGTTGTTGGCGAGCATCACCGAGACCAGTGCGGTATCGGGTCGCAGTGCAGCCAGAATATCAGCGACGGCGGCGCGCCCCATGCCATCGACTGGTACGACAGATACTTCCCAACCCAGTTCGCGCAAATGTAGCGCGGGCTGCATCACCGCCGGATGCTCAACAGCGCTGATAACGATATGGCGCTTTGTCGGCAAGGCCCGCGCGACACCAAGCAAGGCGAGGTTGTTCGCCTCGGTGGCGCTGCCGGTGAAGACGACTTCTTCAATCTGTGCACCGATCAGTGCGGCGATATTGGCCCGCGCTTGGGCAACAGCTTGTGCCGCCTGTTGGCCATACACATGGGACGAGGAGGGATTACCAAAATCCATCTCCAGCCAAGGGCGAATCGCTGCCGTTACTTCAGGTGCTACGGGCGTGGTGGCGTTGTAATCGAGATAGATTGGATCGTTCATGTCGTAACCCTGATTGCCTGGCCGCGCCGTGCCATCCTGCTGGCCGTCAGGCCGGAAGCGGCCCGCAGAGGCTGCGCCGACTTTTTATCGGGCACAACTTCGAAACCCCGTGTGGATGTCGTTGCGCTCCGCCGTGAAGTAGTTGCGATAGCGCGGATGGGCCATGCGTGCGGCGGTGGCCCGGCTGGCGCCGCGCAGCACGTAGCTGTGCGCCTCGAAGCCGAAGCGCGAATAATCGCGGTAGGGGTGCGGCTTGAAACCGGAAAATGGCGCGAAGCGGCTATTGGTCCACTCCCAAACCTCGCCCCATTGAAAGCTGGGTTCGGTGAGGGCAGCTTTTTCCCACTCGGCTTCGGTGGGCAGGCGGCGCCCGGCCCAGCGGCACCAGGCATCGGCTTCGTGCCAGGTGAGATGCACGGCCGCGCTGTCGAGCGGCAGCGCTTGCCATGCGCCGTAATGCTGGCGCTGCCATTGTCCGTCGATCTGTCGCAGATAGCGTGGCATCGGTACTGCACCGGCCTCGACGCCGGGCAGGTAGCGTGCCCAACTCACCGGCACACTGTCGATTTCACAGGCAGGCACGGCGACGTCATGGGCAAGCAGTTCGTTGTCGAAGGCGAAGCCGGGGCCCTCGTAGCCCTGTCGCCAGTCGCCGGCGGCGAACTGCAGGGCGGTGACGGCAGGCAGTGGACGTTCGATCGGCATCAGTTCGGGTGGCAGTGGAATCCCGAGCGCCTGGGCCATGTAGGTTCCAGCCTCGGCGTGCATGTCTTCATGAAAAAGTGCGAGGCGGTAGAAGTAGAGCGCCTCCGGAGTTTCGCGGGCTGCGGGTATTTTGGCCAGCAGATCGAGTGATTCGGCAAGACTGTCACGCAGGTAGCTGAGTGTCCCGGCAAGATCGGGAACCGGCAGCGCCCAGCGCGTAGCGTGCGCGACCTTGCTTGAGTTATAGAGCGCATCGGCCCCGGGCATGCGACCTTCCGGACGCGTGTGATCGGGATCGCAGGCCAGACCAAGATCGCGTTGCTGGCTGCGCGCGAGCCAGATGTCGTAGAACCAGGCGACGTGGCCGACCTCCCACAGCGGCGGGTTGAGTTGTGCCGAATAGGGCACCGCCAGCGTCGTGCCGAGCTTTTCCGCGTACGCGGCAAGCAGGCCAAGGGTGCGCCGGCGCGCATCCTGCATGCCGGTGGCGAGTATGGCGGCGTCGCCGGTGCGGGCGGCCTGGGCAGAGGTATAGTTGGCGGTCATGAACGGAGATCCTGAATGTCAGCACAAGTCGTGATTGTGAGCCCGGCGCTCGCAGATGCCAACAACGGCAACTGGCAAACTGCGCGCCGGTGGCAGCGTTTTCTCGCGCCGTGCTTTCCAACACGGATTGTTCGGCAGTGGCCGGATGCCGCAGCTGCAGCTGACTACGTCATGCTTGCCCTGCACGCGCGGCGCTCGGCGCCCTCCATCGCGGCATGGCACCAGGCCCACGCTGCGCGGTTGGCGGTGATCCTGACGGGTACGGATCTTTATCGCGATATCCAGAGCGATGCCACGGCGCAGGCTTCGCTGCGGTTTGCCCAGACTCTGGTGGTCTTGCAGGAGCGCGGCCCGCTGATGCTGACTCCTGAATTGCATGCGAAGACGCGTGTCATTTTCCAGTCGACCACGTCGCGTCGGCAGTTGATCAAGCCGACGCGCCACTTGCGCGCCCTCATGGTCGGTCATCTGCGTGAGGAAAAATCGCCCGCTATCTTGTTTGCCGCTGCACGGCGACTGGCGCAACACCAGGACATCCTCATCGACCACATCGGCGACCCGCTCGATCCGGAGCTTGGCATGGCAGCTCAAGTAACAATGGCCGCCTGCCCAAACTATCGCTGGCTCGGCGGACAGCCGCACGAAGCAACGCGTCGCCACATCCAGCGCGCCCATGTGCTGGTGCATGCCAGCAAGATGGAAGGCGGCGCGCATGTGGTGATGGAGGCGATCGCCAGCGGCACCCCCGTGCTTGCTTCGCGCATCGACGGCAATGTCGGCATGCTCGGTGAAGATTACTCGGGCTATTTCGATTGTGGTGATGCAGACAAACTGGCCGGACTGTTGGCCCAATGCCGCACCAGCCAGCAAGAACCTGACGGTCTGCTGGCGCGGCTTGGCGAACAATGCCGCAAGCGCGCACCCTTGTTTGTTCCGGCGGCAGAGCGCGCAGCAGTTCGGTGTCTGGTGGGTGATCTGGTTTAGCTTCAGCAGATCCAGCGCATGTAGATGATGCCGCCGACCCCCACGACCAGCATCAGCAAGGCCGAAATTATCAGGTCGCGCGGCTCGCGCGCCCAGCCGCGCTTGACCCGCGCGGCCATGCGGACAGTGTTGCCCAGGGTGATGACGGTAAGAAACAGCAACATGAAAAAATCGACGAAGACGATCACGCCAGCGAAGTTGTCGATCGGCCTGCAAGAGCGTAGCCCGAGCTTGTACAGAAGAAAATTGACGTGCTCGTTTTCCGGGTTGAAGCCGAGGCTGACGATGAGCCAGGCGACGGTCATCAGTACCACCATCACGATCAGCGCGAGTGCAATCCAGCCCTCGGCGCTTTTTAGATCGTCGCGGATCTCGCGCAGGTCGGCAAGGTATTCCAGGGCTTCCCGCGCTAGTTGCTTCTTGAGCTTATTCCAATCCATCAGCGGAACACCACGGTCTTGTTACCGTGCACCAGCACGCGGTCTTCGAGGTGATATCTGAGGCCGCGTGCCAGCACGGTTTTTTCGATGTCCTTGCCGTAGCGCACCATATCCTCCGGCGAATCGGAGTGGTCGATGCGGATCACGTCCTGCTCGATGATCGGACCTTGGTCCAGTTCGCTCGTCACATAATGACAGGTGGCGCCGATCAGTTTCACCCCGCGCGTATAGGCCTGGTGATAAGGCTTGGCACCGACGAAGCTGGGCAGGAAGCTATGGTGGATATTGAGGATCTTGCCGGGATGCGCGGCGCACAGTTCTGGCGAGAGAATCTGCATGTAGCGCGCCAGCACCATCGTGTCGCCGTGTGATTCCTCAAATAGTCGCTGCACTTCGGCATAGGCCTGCGGCTTGTTGTCGGGGGTGACTGCTACATGATGGAACGGAATGCCGTGCCACTCGACGAAGCCCTTGAAGGTGTCGTGGTTCGAGATTACACAGGGAATCTCGATGTCGAGTTCCTTTGATTGCCAGCGCGCCAGCAGGTCGTAGAGGCAGTGCTCCTG
>CAJBAP010000363.1 GCA_903950295.1 uncultured Rhodocyclaceae bacterium | reverse complement strand
CGACCTCATCATCGAAGCGGTGTTCGAAGACATCGGCGTCAAGGAGTCGGTATTCAAGCAACTCGATGCCGTCGCCAAGCCTGGGGCGATTCTGGCCTCGAACACCTCGACGCTGGACGTCAACGCCATCGCCAACTTCACCAACCGCCCGCAGGACGTCGTCGGCATGCACTTCTTCAGTCCGGCCAATGTGATGAAGCTGCTCGAAGTGGTGCGTGGCGCGGCCACGGCCAAGGATGTCATGGCCACGGTGATGGCGATTGCCAAGAAAATCAAGAAGACGGCCGTGGTGTCGGGCGTCTGCGACGGTTTCATCGGCAACCGCATGATCGAGCACTACGGCCGCATGGCCGGCTTTCTGGTCGAGGAAGGCGCGACGCCGTGGCAGGTGGATAAGGCGATGGAAAAGTGGGGCATGATCATGGGTCCGTTCCGCATGGGCGATCTGGCCGGCAATGACATCGGCTGGGCCATTCGCAAGCGTCGATATGTCGAAAAACCCGAGGTGCGCTACGCCAAATTCGCCGACCGCCTGTGCGAACAAGGGCGCTATGGCCAGAAGACCGGCAAGGGTTGGTATCTGTATCAGGCGGGCAACCGCAATGCGACTCCCGACCCGGAGGTCGAGCAGATGATCGAGGACTACCGCAAGGAAATGGGCATCACGCCGCGCAAGATCAGCGATGCCGAAATCGTCGAACGCTGCATCTATTCGCTGGTCAATGAAGGCGCCCGCATCGTCGAGGAAGGCATCGCGGCACGGGCTTCCGACATCGACATGATCTACCTCACCGGCTACGGCTTCCCGATGCATCGCGGCGGACCGATGCTGTATGCCGACCAGGTCGGGCTGTATGCGGTATCTCGGCGCATGAAGGAATTTTCCGCATCCTCGGGCGATCCGTTCTGGGAGCCGGCGCCGCTGATTGCCAAACTGGTCGCCGAAGGCAAATCGCTAACCTGAAATCCGGAGAAAAATAATGACTGATGCCGTAATCGTATCCACCGCCCGCACCGGACTGGCCAAGTCCTGGAAAGGCGCCTTCAACATGACCCACGGCGCCACGCTCGGCGCCCACGCGGTGCAGCATGCCGTGGCCCGCGCCAAGCTCGACCCCGCCGAAGTCGAGGACGTGCTGATGGGTTGTGCCACCCCCGAGGGGGCGACCGGCGCCAACATTGCGCGTCAGATCGCCATAGCGGCCGGCTTGCCGGTCACCGTGCCGGGCATGACCATCAACCGTTTCTGCTCCTCGGGTCTACAGACCATCGCCATGGCAGCGCAGCGCGTGATCGCCGGCGAAGGCGACATTTTTGTGGCCGGTGGCGTCGAGAACATCTCCTGCACCCAGCAGGAGATGAACCTGCACATGCTGCGCGACCCGGCCCTGATGGCAAGTAAGCCTGAAATTTACTGGCCCATGCTGCAAACTGCGGAGAATGTGGCCAAGCGTTACAAGATCGCCAAGGAACGTCAGGATGAGTACGGCGTGAATAGCCAACTACGCGCCGCGGCCGGCGTGGCCGCCGGCAAGTTCAGCGACGAAATTGTGCCGATGACTGTCACCATGGGCGTTGTCGACAAGTCCAGCGGACAACTGGTCAGCAAGCAGGTCACTATCGCCGCCGACGAAGGCATTCGCCCCGACACCACTATCGAAGGTGTCTCCAAGATTCGTTCGGCCGTGCCGGGCGGCGTCATCACCGCCGGCAACGCCAGTCAATATTCGGATGGCTCGTCGGCCGTCGTAGTGATGAACGCCAAGCTCGCCGAACAAAAGGGCCTGCCCCCGCTGGGCTACTTTCGCGGTTTTGCAGTGGCAGGTTGTGAGCCTGACGAAATGGGCATCGGCCCGGTATTCGCAATTCCCAAACTGCTCAAGAAAGCCGGCCTCACGGTCGCCGACATCGACCTCTGGGAACTCAACGAAGCCTTCGCCGTGCAGGTGCTGTATTGCGCGGACACCCTGGGCATTCCCATGGATCGACTCAACGTCAACGGCGGCGCCATCGCGGTGGGCCATCCGTATGGCGTTTCGGGCGCGCGCCTGACCGGCCATGCGCTGATCGAAGGGAAGCGGCGAAAGGCCAAGTACGTCGTCGTCACCATGTGCATCGGCGGTGGCCAGGGCGCAGCTGGCTTGTTTGAGGTGTGCTGAGATGAGTGTCAAGAATCTGTTTGACCTGACCGGCAAGGTCGCCCTGATCACCGGGGGCTCACGCGGGCTTGGCCTGCAGATGGCCGAGGCGTTTGGCGAGATGGGTGGCAAAGTCGCCATCAGCGCGCGCAAAACCAGTGAGCTGGACGAAGCCCGGGCACATCTCGAAAAGCTCGGTGTGGAGTGCCTGGCCCTCACCAATGATCTGTCGAAGTTCGAGCAGATCCCGACCATGGTCGACGCCGTGGTGCAGCACTTTGGCACGATCGATATTCTGGTCAACAATGCCGGGGCGACCTGGGGTGCACCCGCCGAAGACTATCCGCTCGAGGCCTGGAACAAGGTGATGAATCTGAACATCAACGCCATGTTCCTGCTCAGCCAACATGTCGGCAAACACCTCATGATTCCAAAGCAGGCCGGAAAAATCATTAACGTCGCGTCGGTGGCTGGCTTATCCGGCAACCCACCCGGCATGGCGACCATCGCCTACAACACCTCGAAGGGTGCCGACATCAATTTCACTCGCGCTCTGGCTGCCGAATGGGGCCGTCACAACATCAACGTGAATGCGATCTGCCCAGGCTTCTTCCCGACCAAAATGGCCAGCGGCCTGCTCGAGAAGATCGGCGACCAGATGGTCGCCCGCACACCGCTGCAGCGACTTGGCGGCGACGAGGATCTCAAGGGCACCGCCGTGTTTCTCGCTTCTGAAGCCTCACGTCACGTCACCGGCCAGTACATCGCGGTGGATGGCGGTGCCTGCATCTGCTGAAATCAACCTGGGCGCCGTACCGCCAGCGCCGACTTTTTGGGCTCCATCATGGAAATGAATCAGAAAATAGTTCTTGCCAACCGTCCCACCGCCTGGGTTGAGGAAGCCAACTTTCGATTTGAGGAATCGGCAATTCCCGAACCCGGCGAGCAGCAGGTACTGGTGCGCAACCACTGGCTGTCGCTCGATCCCTATATGCGCGGTCGCATGTCGGAAGCCAAGTCGTATGCCCAGCCCGTCCAGATTGGCGAGGTGATGGTCGGCGGCACTGCGGGTGAAGTGGTGAAATCCAATCATCCGCGCTTTACGCCGGGCGATACCGTAGTCGGCGCGCTTGGCTGGCAGACCTGGGCCGTAGCCGATGGCAAGACTTTGCAAAAGGTCGACGCCTCGGTAATTCCGCTCTCGGCCTATCTCGGCCCGGTTGGCATGCCGGGGGTTACCGCCTGGATCGGACTCATGGACATCTGCGCGCCGAAAGCGGGCGAAACAGTTGTCGTCACCGCTGCTTCCGGCGCCGTCGGCAGCGTGGTAGGTCAGTTGGCAAAAATCCACGGCGCCCGCGCGGTCGGTATTGCCGGGGGCGCCGACAAGTGTCGCTACGTGGTCGACGAGCTTGGATTCGACGCCTGCGTCGACTACAAGGCCGGCAATCTGCGCGGCGATCTCAAGGCGGCGTTACCGAGCGGCATTGACTGCCTGTTCGAGAATGTCGGTGGCGAGATTTTCGACACCCTGCTCACACGCATGAATCCATTTTCACGCATCGCCCTGTGCGGCCTGATTTCCCAGTACAACAGCGCACCTTACCCGATGCAAAATATCGCTGCTGTGCTGATCAGCCGGATCAGGATGGAAGGCTTCATTGTCTCGGAACGCATGGAACGCTGGCCGGTGGCGCTGCAGGAGCTTGGCGGGCATGTCGCCAGCGGTCGCATCAAATATCGCGAAACGGTGGCCGACGGGCTGGCCGCGGCCCCCGCCGCTTTCATCAGCCTGCTCAAGGGCGGTAATTTCGGCAAACAGCTAGTGCAACTATGAGCGACCACAACAACGGGACGCGCGCGGTATCACCGCAACACGCGTTTGCCACCGGTCCACTCACTGCATGGATGAAGGCCAATGTCGAGGGATTTTCAGGCACGCTGGAGGTCGAGCAGTTCAAGGGTGGCCAGTCCAACCCGACCTTCCTGCTGCGTGCCAACGGCAAGAAATATGTGCTGCGGCGCAAACCGCCCGGCAAGCTGCTGCCCAGTGCCCACGCCGTCGATCGCGAATTTCGCGTGATCTCCGCGCTGGCCGGCACCGATGTACCGGTTGCTCGAACCTACGCGCTGTGCAGCGATGACAGCGTGATTGGCACCATGTTCTACATCATGGATTGCGTTGATGGCCGGATTATGTGGGACCCCGCTCTGCACGGCATGAATCCCGCCGAGCGAACCGCGATCTTCATGGAAATGAACCGTGTCATCGCCACACTGCATAAGGT
>CAJBAP010000362.1 GCA_903950295.1 uncultured Rhodocyclaceae bacterium | reverse complement strand
TAGCGGTTGAGCAGGTCGGTGACGGTCTCGGGTGACATGTGCTCGCTCAGCGTTGTGAAGCTGCGGATGTCGGAAAACAGCACGCAGACATCGCGTCGCTCGCCGCCCAACTGCGGATTTAGTCGTCCGGCGAGAATCTCGGTCAAGACCCCTGGGCTGACAAATCCGTCGAAGGTCAGGCGCAAGCGCCGGCGTTCCGCTGCGGCCTGCCAGGCCGCGAGTATGGTCCGTCCGCCCAGACCGGCGAGGAGGGCGCCACCCCATGTCATGGCCGGAATGGCCCAGCCGGCGGCGAGGAGTTCGACCGAGCCTGCAAGCAGCAAGACTACTCCCGTCAGCATGGCGGCCCATGATTTATTGCCCGGCGGCAACCACCAGGCCAGCGACAGCAGCATGGCGATCAGCGTCATCCAGCTGGCCGGCATCTCGCGGATGGGGCCGCCGGCCAGCAGGGCGCGCATCTGTGCGGCGTGGATGAAGACACCATGCGTGGTATTCCCCGTGTCGCCGACGGCGAGCTTGATCGGGACAAGATGCTGATCGTCGTGGGCGAGCAGGCTGCCGAGAAAAACAATCTTTCCTTCGAAGGATTCCGCAAGTTTGGTTCGGTCATCAGCCGCGCGCCACGCCAGCACGTCCCTGAGCGCCAGGTAGCGAAAACGTTCGCCGCGGAAGAAGGGGATCAGGCCTTCCTGCATGGGTACGTCGATGCGTCGCGCCACCTGGCCGGCAAGCGTCGGCATGGCTTGTTGCTCGCTGCCGATATGCTCGTCGTAGTGACGCATGACGCCGTCACCATCCTTCATCACGAAGATCATGGCCGTGCCATCGGCGCCGGCCAGATTGGCGAAGAGCGGATGCAGGGGCCGCCGGCTGCCGTCGGCGTTGGCACTCATGCCGAGCACCAGCGGCGCCACGGGACGCAAGGCGAGGATGCCGCGCGCGAGGGCTGCATCGAGGCCCGGCTGAATGCGGTCGAAAGAGGTTTGCGGCAGGACGACGTCGACACCGATGGCACGGGGACGCGCCAACGCCATCGTTTCAAAGAAGGCACCGAGTTGGCGGTGGAGCGTGGCCAGCGGCACGCCGAACTCTTGCAGGCTTGCATCATCGATGCCGACCACCCCCACCGAATCAGTTGCCGGAGCGGCCGTGCGGCCAAGCAGGTGGTTCATCTGCCAATCGATCCAGCGCAGTTCGAGGCGGGACAGCAGCCCACCGGCCGCGCCGATCGCGACCATCACCACCACCAGCAGGAAGCCCAGGCGCAGGGAAGTCAATGCAGCAGAACACACCATCTGATTACCGGTTGGCTGGGCGGGGCTGGAAGGTTTGGCAATCCATGCCCGTCAGGCTTGCGACCTCGTTTTGCGGCAGCACGCGACTCTTGAAATTCATCGCCCGGCAACCATAGGGAAAGCGCGGGTCGTAGGTGATGAAGTAATGCGCACACTTCGCACATTTTGCGCGCCCCTCCCGATCTGGTTGTCCGGCGGGTCGATCAGGAATTCTCTCTGCCAATATTGCTCGCCCAACTAAGCGCCTGGGTCAGGCAGGCATTCACCATCAGGTGATCCGCGCCAGTCAGTTGTTCGGTAAGCGTGTGGCAGGCTGCGCCATCGCTCATCTCCAGTGCTTCGGCCAGTTGCAGCATGATGCCGAGCTGGCCGCTCTTGCTCTCGATGGCTTCATGCACGTTGCTGGCGAGTTGGATGCTCTTGAGAATTTCCTCGAGGGCCACGCCCATCAATGTGGGCATCAGCGACATGATGCCGGTCATGAAGGCATGGTCCTCGAATTCGCGCACACCCGGTCTGAGCTTGCCGGCCAGCAGTTCAAGAAAACGTCCGCGCGTCGCCGCCAATTGGAGCAGCGGGCTGACGATGTGCGGGCTGCCGGAGGGGTTGGTGTACAGCAGCAACTGCAGCCAGCGTTGCAGTTGGCGGCGGCCGAGCACGGTGATGGCATGGCGCAGGCTGGTGACTTGGGTGCGTACGCCCGTGGCAACCGAGTTGGTCAGGCGCATCAGGTTCATCGCCAGCCCCGGTTCATGCTTGAAGACGCCTTCCATCGCCGTTGTTTCGGCATCGCCCATGACGAGGCCGAGAAGACGCAGCAGTGCCAACTGGGAGTGGCCGAGCTTCTTGCCGGCGATGATGACGGGCTTGGCGAAGTAATAACCCTGAAACAGGTTGTAGCCCAGTTGCATGCAGTAATCGGCCTGCTCGCGGCTGTCGACTTTTTCGGCCAGCATGGTCAGCGGCCAGCGTTTCAAATCATGGGTCACCGTCGCCAGTTGTTCCCGGCTCAAGGGCATCAGGTCGACCTTGATGATCTCGATGATGTCGAGCAGGGGCTTCCACTTGTCTTCGTAATTGACGAAATCATCGAGCGCCAGCGTGAAGCCGCGCGCCTTGAGTTCGGTGCAGCGCTCAATGATCACCGGCGTGACTTCGACGGTTTCCAGCACCTCGAGGACGATCTTGTCGGTGGGCAGGATCTCGATGATGTCGGAGAGCAGCAGGCTGGCGTCGCAATTGATGAAGCCCTTGTAGGGGCCGAGCGCCTGCTCGACACCCAGTTCGGCGAAGGCGTGGTTGATGACGTTGGCCGTGGCGCCCAGGTCATCCTGAACGTTGGCCTCGTTCTTCTGGCCGCCGCTGCGAAACAGCAATTCGTAGGCAAACAGTTGCTGCGAACGGTCGAGGATCGGCTGGCGGCCGATGAAGATTTCTTCAGTGGCCATGACCGAACTCCATTTTCAATCCGGGCCAGACGCTGGTCATGGCCGCCTTGAACTCATCCTGGATGCGCTCCAGTGCGGCTTCGTTATCGGCCTCGAAGCGCAGCACGATGACGGGCGTGGTGTTGGAGGCGCGCGCCAGTCCGAAGCCGTCGGCATATTCGGCACGTACGCCGTCAATGATGTTCAGTTCGCGTGCCCCGGGCAGCAGCTTTTTCCCCTGAAGTTGCAGTTTGGCGACCAGTGCGTGCGGCTCGCCTTCCTGCATCTTGATATTGAGCTCGGGCGTCGAAATGGCGTTGGGCAGATTTTTCAGCGGCCAATTGGCGCCACCTTGCGCTGGTGACCAGCGCGAGATGATTTCGAGCAGGCGTGCGCCGGCATACAGGCCGTCGTCAAAGCCGAACCAACGTTCATTAAAGAACATGGGGCCGCTCATCTCGCCGGCCAGCGGGGCACCGGTTCCCTTGAGCTTGGTCTTGATCAGCGCGTGGCCGGTGTTCCACATCAGCGGCCGGCCGCCCTGATGACGAATCGACTCGGCTACCCAGCGCGAACATTTGACGTCGTAGATGATCTGCGCGCCGGGGTTGCGGCTCAGCACATCGGCGGCGAACAGCATCAGCTGGCGGTCGGGGTAGATGATCTCGCCATCCTTGGTGACGACGCCGAGACGGTCACCATCGCCATCGAAGGCGAGACCCAGTTCGGCATCGGTTTCCTTGAGCGCACGCTGCACGTCGCGCAGGTTTTCCGGCTTCGAAGGATCGGGATGATGGTTGGGGAAGTTGCCATCGATCTCGCAGAACAGTTCGATGACTTCGCAGCCCATGCGGCGGAACAGTTCCGGCGCGAGTTCGCCGGCGATGCCGTTGCCGCAGTCGACGACGATCTTCATCGGGCGGGTGAGTTTTACATCGCTGACGATGCGCTCGAGATAGGCCGCGCGGACATCGGCCTGACGGATCTTTCCGTGCCCCTGCAAAAAGTCGGCGCTGACGGCACGGCGATACAGGTCCTGGATCATCGCGCCATACAGTGTCTGGCCGCCGAGCACCATCTTGAAGCCGTTGTAGTCGGGCGGATTGTGGCTGCCGGTGACCGATACGCAGCTTTGCGTGCCGAGTTCATGGGCCGCGAAATAGGTGACCGGCGTGGGCACGCAGCCGATGTCGATGACGTCGGTGCCGGTGGCGGCGATGCCCCTGGCGAGCGCCGCCACGAGGCTCGGGCCGGAGAGACGGCCATCGCGACCGACGACGATGCTTGAAATGCCCTGCAGCCGCGCCGCCGAACCCAGCGCACGGCCGATGGCTTCTGCGGTGGCAGGGGTCAGCGACTTGCCGACGATGCCGCGAATGTCATAAGCCTTGAAGATTTCTGGTGCAATCGAATTCACGCAATTCCCCCTTTGGCGCGATTATCGCATCGTCAGTGTCGAACCTCAGTGCAGCACCTCAGTGCAGCACATTGGGCGCATCATCCACGCTCCCAGGTGGTACGGGCGAGGCATGATGGACGATCATGCGCCAGCCGAGTCCGCCGCGCACATAGACGTTGGTGGCAACTACCGGGGCCGAAAGATTCTTTTCGCCGACCACACCGATTTGCTCGATGACGCTATGCACGGCCGTGAAGGGGCCATGCACGGTGGAGAGGGCGAGCAGTTGCACTTTGAGGCGGGCGCCCCCGGTGAAGACGCGCCGCCACGCCTCGCGTACCAGCGCGTAGCCGGTAAGCCGGGCACCGCCTGGATGGACGCAGACGACCTCTTCGTCCTCTGACCAGACGTTCATCATGGCCTCGAGGTCGCCGCGTTCGAGCGCCTGGTAGAAGGCAGTTTCGGCCTCCTGTGGCGAGGTGAAAATCGGTTTCTTGGGCATATCAGTTTTCCTGGCTCGCGATTGCGGCAAACACCCGTTCGGGCGTCAGGTCTTCGAGGCAGCGCAAATGTTCTGTTGGTCCCAGTGGGCACTCGCGTTTGAAGCAGGGGCTACATTCGAGGCCGAGCGCAAGAATGCTTGCTCGTGCCGAGAGTGGTGGCGTGTAAGCGGGGCTGGACGAGCCGTAGAGTGCGACGAGGGGTCGGTCGAGCGCAGCGGCGACGTGCATCAGCCCCGAATCGTTGCTGACGACGGCGCGTGCGCCGGCAATCAGGTCGATGGCCTG
>CAJBAP010000361.1 GCA_903950295.1 uncultured Rhodocyclaceae bacterium | reverse complement strand
GCTCCGATTCAGAATCGTGGGCAAACTCGGCACGGGCCATTTGCCATCAGCATGGATTTGAAGCGCTGACGCCCCTTGATCATCACGAAACCGAGCCGCGAAAGATCTGGGAATGCAACTTGGCCCTCATCCGAAAAGCCCAGATGGTGGTGGCCAATCTCAACCCATTTCGCGGAACGGAGCCTGACTCGGGAACCGTGTTTGAGCTTGGCTATGGCTGTGCCTTGGGCAAGAAGGTTTGGGGCTATGTGTCCAGTAGTGAAAGCCTGCTTGAGCGTGTCTCGCGGTTTGAGAATCAAGTCGTCATTGAGGATGTGCCACCCCCCCCCACAGACACCCGGGGGTTAATCATTGAAAACTTCGGCTTACAGGGGATCCCTCCCCTAGTCCAGTGCGCAAGCGGTGTGTTTGGCGCACCCTTGAGTTGGTAAACGGAGTGCGCAGGCTGAGGCCGACGGCGTCTGTTGCCGGCGGTTAATTCCCGTAGGAATTTGGTGTCGTAATCTGGCGGCACAAATTGGCGTCGAGAAGAGGTAGTCGAGTGAACGAAACAAGGAGCCGCGAGGCCCCCTGTAGTTTTGATCGTGATGGCTAATCAGAACGGTGGATCGGAGATTTTGACGTCGTAAAGGGTCACGCGGTCGCTCTTGAATTTGGCAAGCAGGACGACCTCGTAGTGAGTCCAGATGCGCTCGCGTAAGTCGTCGAGCAGTTCGATTACCGCCATGACCTGTTCAGGCGACCAGTTCGGATCGATCAGCATGGGGAGACCGTGACGGAGGCCGGAAGGCTGATGATGTCTCAAGCGATCACCTCCTTGGTCTTGCGCTTCCTCGACTTTGCGGCCGAGCGTTCCTGCGCCTCCTTGCGGCGGTAGGATTCCCCCTTGATGGCGACGATCTCGGCGTGATGCACCAGGCGATCGATCATTGCCACCACACAACTGGCATTAGGAAACACCTCCGACCACTCCGAGAACGCCTTGTTCGTTGTAATCAGCGTGCTCTTCTTCTCATGGCGGCGATTGATCAGCTCGAACAGCAAATCGGCATGGCGGTTCGAATAGGAAAGGTAGCCGACCTCGTCGACCACAAGCAAGTCAGGCGCCGCATAGCGCCGCAAGCGATAGCGCAACGCCGAATCACTATCCAGACCGGCCAACTCGCCGAGCAACTGACCCGCCGTCGCAAACATCACCGTATGCCCATTGAGCACCGCCTGATGGGCGATATTCTGCGCAATCATCGTCTTGCCCAGACCGCTGGCCCCGACCAGAATCGCATTGCTTGCCGAGTTCAGGAAATCCAGCGACATCAGCTCTGCAATAGCGCGCTGATCGCACTGGGTGGGCCAGGTCCAGTCGAAATCGGCCAGTGGCTTGAAACGACCAATATGCGCGCAGCGCAAGCGCCGCTCCAGCGAACGGCGCGAACGTTCCGTTTCCTCCCAGCCCAGCAAGGGATCCAGCCACGACTCGCCCGCACACTCGGCCCAGTGCGCCAGCACGCCATGCAACTGCAGGGCACTCGCCCGTTGCCGCAAGTCAGCACTCATCATCGTTCTCCATCAAGGTATCGTAGTCATTGAGGTTATGGGGGCGCACCGGGCCATCCCTGCGTTTGACATGTTCCGGCAGGGGCACGGACAAGGGCGGAGGCTGGTCCTTGGCTTGTCGCCGGCGTTCCAGCGTCAGACGCACCGCATTCGGATGCGGCACACCCCGGGCCAGTACGTCGGTGATGGCGGCATCCAGTTCGGACACGCCATAGGTCTCCATCATTTCCGTCAAGGCACGCACGGTCCGCCCCAGTGGCTCGCCACGCTCGGTCGCCTGCGTCAGCAACTCCCGGCTACCGGGGATGGCTTTGACCAGATGATCAGTGCCCCGATGCGCACCGGCCTGATGCTTGTGCTCGACCAGTGTCGCGATGTGCTCGGGAATCTCGATTTGCTGCCGCCGGTCATAGCTGCGGGGATGCGTTGCGATCACGGTTTGGCCATCGAGGATGCGCACCTGGCTCGGGCTGGCGGCCACCGTCAGGGTGCGCGCCACACAGGTGTGCGGGATTGAATAGTCATTCAGGTCAAAGCGCACATAGGGCGTCTTGCCCGCCGATACCGCTTTGATCTCGTCCGTCGGGAAGGTGTCCCCCGGCAATGCCAGCAGACGCCCCTGCTCCTGAGCGAAGGCGTCGCTCACACTGCGTGTTTCATCCTCCGGACAACGGCGCTCGCCTGCCGGACCCGCGACCCAGGCATCGGCCTGCGCATTCAGATCATCGAGATCCTTGAAGGGCCGGCCGGCGAAGAAGGCATCGCGGATATAGCGGATGGCCCGCTCGACGCGTCCCTTCTCGTTGCCCCTCGCCACGGCGACCGGGCGTGGGTCGAAATGATAGTGGCCAGCCAGTGCCAGCAGTGTCGGATGGAAGCGAATCACCGTGCCGTGGCGCTCCAGTACGGCGCTCTTGAGATTGTCGTAGAGCGCCACACGGGGGCAACCACCCCAGGCGGTGAGCGCACCGACATGCCCACGCAGGAAGTTCTCCATGTGGGCACCGAGATAAAAGCGCAGGAAGATCTGGCGCGACCAGGAGAGTACGGCGACGAAGGCCATCAGCGGCCGACGGGCGTTGCCAATCTCAAGGTGGTCAAAGTGTGCCCAGTCAATCTGCATCTGCTCACCGGGTAAGGTGCGCAAGCGCAGATAGGCTTCGCTCTTCGGACGTGGCCGATGGCGGGCGATAAGGTGGCGAAAGTGATCCGGGCGCCCGGGATAGCCGCGATCCTTGGCCATGACGTACAGGCGACTGGCGCGCAGGCGCGGGAACTGGGTCAGGGTCTCGAGGATGAACGGCAGGTAGGGGTCGATGGCCGAGGGGCGGCGCACCAGGGTCGGGATCGGCAAGCCGGATTGGGCAAGAACCCGGGCGACACTGTCGCGATGAACGTGCAGTTGCGTGGCGATGGTGCCGATGGGCCAGCGCTCGGCGTGGCGGAGGCGCAGGATCTGTGCTTCAGTTTCGGGGGTGAGGGCCATAGGTTCTCCGGTTGGGTGGGATGCGACGAACCGAGGAGCGCAGGAAGTCTTGTCGTACCCATGCCGAGAGTGGGCGATGGCATCGGCAGCAGTGCCACGGCATCGCTTGGGTCACGGTTTCCGTTGCCCTTGGTTCAGTCCGCAGTTGATCAGCTGGGACCGGGGGTGGGGAACCCTGATGCGTCACTTTCTTTGCTTGGGCCCGGTACGCGTGTTGCCGCCGCGCATGGTTGTGACGGCCGCGCAGACTGCCTTGATAGCGACGTCCTGCGGCGCGAACTGCGCTTTGCCGTGCTTGAGCAGCGCACGTCGCGGTGCAATACCGGTGGCCGCGATCACAGTGGCTACAGATCACTACCGCCTTGTGACATCCGGCACACACGTAGCGTCTTCCGATGGGGTCCATTGGCCGTCATCGCCAATGACAACTCGACGACGACGCCCGCTTCGTGAAATACTCTGCCTGCAGCGTTGCCTTGGCGAGCTGGGGGCACGACAGCGGAACTGGCTTGGCGGTTGGGACCGGTGTCGTGCCTGCGTTTCCACCGGCTGGCCCGTGTTCTACCTCATCCGACGGTTTCCTGCCGCGCTTCGCTTGCCAGACAGTCCGATCGCCTCGCGATCACACCGCCGAAAGCCCTGCGGGCGGCAAACCGTAAAACCGGCATATCCATGCCAGAAATTCAAAAACCAAAATCACCCGCCCGTTTCACCATTTCGGCACCCCACCGCCAGAATTTGACGCGACCTGAAAACCACTAAGAGCTGGTGGCCGTCAGCGAACCTGCCCGGCAATATCTGTGGATACTCTCCCGCACACCGAAGGTCAACAAGGCAGCGTATGACGCCTTGCTCGATCGACTGGGCAAAAAGGGCTTTGACCTCCGCAAGCTTGAAGCCACACCGCAACAGGATTGACTATCGGCTGGCTTTGACACCATGGTCGACTTCCTTGATCAGTTCAATGATGGGTTCAGCCAATACCCCGGCGACGAATGAGTCCTGCTTCGCGGATTCGCGACGGTATTCGTCGGCCCGAAAGACCTTGACATTGATCGAACGGCCGATGCGCTGTTGCAGATCCAGGCAGGCATTCATGAGCCCGCCATAGTCAAGCTCGTCACCCGCCACGAGCACATCCACATCGCTGGATGCCCGATCCGTTTTTTTGGC